>CAZKUZ010000056.1:0-1660 GCA_964556045.1 uncultured Thermodesulfobacteriota bacterium
CTTTTTTGATGAATGATCCTACTTTAAATCCAAACTTCTTACCATTATGCCTTTCAGGTTAAAAACATCCGCATCGAAACACACTCTTCCCCCTACGCTACCTATCCCTCCTTTCCCTCTTTGTGCCAAACTTCGATTGAAGATGCGTACCACATGCCCCACGAGGTGTCAAGAAAGTCGCATGTTTGCTGGACGGTCGCATCGGTCCCGTTTGTCTGGTTTGCCCCGTTCGTTTCGTTGGTCTCGTTGGCGTGGAGGAAGGGATAAAGAGGAAAAAAAAATTATCAATGCCGGGGAAAATTAAGCTGGGGATTAAGCTCCCTTCAAATCCTCAATCGTGAAGAGGGAAAAGAAGGGAACGGACTCGGCCTGAAGGGCCTCCCCGCCCCCCTCCAGACGATCCAGCAGGACACCCGCCGAAGCCACCGTGTAACCCAACTCCCTCACTACCCGAACGGCCTTGAGGAGGGAGCCTCCCGTGGTCATGACATCTTCCACCAAGACGACAGAGGCGCCGGGACGGAGGGACTTGGCCCCTTCGATCCACTGCATCGTCCCGTGTTTCTTCGGCTCCTTGCGGATGATGAATCCAGGAAGAGGATCTCGATGGTGAAAACTCGCGATGATGATGGCCGTGACGATGGGATCGGCCCCCAGGGTGGGGCCTCCCACCGCGTCCACCTTCACGCCAAGGGAACGGATTTTATCGTAGAAGAGTTCCCCGGTCAGGGTGGCCCCCTCAGGGTGCAACGTCGTCTGTTTACCGTCGATGTAGTAAGAACTCTTCTTCCCGGAAGTCAAAACTACATCCCGCTCCTCGTAAGAACGCTGTCGCAACAAATCGAGTAATCGTTTTTTTCTTGCGTCCATCACGAGATATTGTAAAACAGAGGCATCTGGGGCTCTGGAATCCCCACGGGAAACTCAATGGGATACTGGCCGTCAAAACAGGCATAGCAGTAAGGGATTCTGTCCCCGTCCACGACTTTCCTCAACCCCTCCATGCTCAAATATCCCAACGTGTCACAGGTAATGTATTTCCTTATCTCTTCCATGGAATGGGAGTTGGCGATCAGCTCACTCTTGGTGGGGGTGTCGATCCCGTAAAAGCAGGGAAACCGAGTGGGCGGGGAGCTGATGAGAAAGTGAATCTCCGTGGCCCCGCCGCTGCGGATCATCTTGATGATCTTACGGCCCGTGGTCGCCCGGACAATGGAATCATCAATCACAACAACCCGTTTTCCCCTGAGTATATCACGAACGGGATTCAGTTTGATCTTGACGCCGAAATGACGGATGGACTGTTTCGGCTCGATGAAGGTTCGCCCCACGTAGTGATTTCGAATCAGACCCAACTCCAGGGGGATTCCCGCCTCCTGGGCATAGCCGATGGCCGCCGGCATCCCCGAGTCGGGCACGGGGATGACGATATCCGCCTCTCTGGGAAACTCACGGGCCAGTTGCCGGCCCAGCTCTTTCCGGACCTCATAGACATTCTTTCCGAAAATCAGGCTGTCGGGGCGGGCGAAATAAATATACTCGAAGACACACGGGCTCTGGCGAACGGGGGTAAAAGGCCTATGCGATTTAACACCCTCCCTGGTCACGTAAACGATCTCGCCGGGTTCGATCTCCCGTTCAAAGGTCGCCCCAATCAGGT
>CAZKUZ010000057.1:0-6786 GCA_964556045.1 uncultured Thermodesulfobacteriota bacterium
GCCGTCGAGAAACGAGATGGTTCTCCTCTCGCGCTCGGCCCCCGACAAACTCGTTCGGGAGGTTAAGAAGATCGACACGCTCTCCCTGCCCAGGCATCATCCCATCTACGCGGAGTCCTTCCGGCCCGCCCATCTCGAGAAAACATTGCTGAAAACCTACGACGTTCCCCCGGAAAACTTCGAAAAACTACTCCTTACGCGGGGGGTGGGGCCCAAGACCCTGCGGGCCTTGGCCCTGCTCTCGGAAGTCATGTTCGGGGAGGCTCCAAGTTTCAGCGAACCGGCCGTTTACAGCTTCGCCCACGGGGGAAAAGACGGGCATCCCTACCCCGTGGACCTGGAAACCTATCAGGCCTCCATCGACACGCTCAACCGTTATATCCAGCAGGCCCGCCTGGGGCGAAGTGACAAGGTAAAAAGCCTGAAGGCCCTCGCGTCATTTATGAGAAGGAATCCAATACCTTCTGGCGAACTTCAATCTTCGTCTTCTTCCTCAAAGAATTGAGCCAGCTCTGAAAGGCCTTTTGGCTCTTGACCTCGCGCAGGCGTTTTCTGATGTCTTCCCTCGATTTCTCAACCTCTTTCTCCGTCGGCGGGACCACTTCATCCAGCACGCATACCGCGTAACCCGAGTTTCCAAGGGCAAGGGGACGGGCCACGATGGGGTCCTTTTTCGTCAACAGCGCGATCTCGTTGATGGCACCGGCCAGGGCGCTTCCCAGATCCGGGTCATAGGGGCTCATCATGCTCAGGAGTTTCGTCTTTTTAAGTTTCAAGCCCTCTTTTTCGGCCAACGCCTTTAGGGTTTCCCCCTTCTTCAGCGCCTCGATCAAGGCCTCGGCTTTCTTCCGCGCCAGTTCCCCCGCCTTTTCTTTCTTAACCGCCTCCGTGACCTTTTCCTTCACCTTTTCCAGCGGTAAGATCCGTGAAGCACGGTGGTCAAGAAGCGTCATCAGGCAAAACCCCCGCTTCAATTCCACGATGGAGGAAACCTTCCCCTTCTGCAGTCCAAACGCCGCCTTCTTGAAAGCGGCCTCGGGGATCACCTCCGGTGTATCCTTCCCCTCTTTCGAGAAGAGGCCCGTCTTGTGGACTTTGATCCCGTGTTCCTTCGCATAGGCGAGGATGTCCGGTTTCTTGTAGAGAAACGTGTACGCCTTGTCCGCCTCTTTCAGGGCGATATCCTTCGCCTTCTGGAGTTTCAGCTTCTTCTCGATCTCTTTCTTGACTTCCTCGAAGGGTTTGACATGGGCGGGTTGCTTGTCTTCCAGCTTGATAATGTGAAAGCCGAAAGAGGTCCGCACCAGGCCGCTGATCTCGCCTTTCTTCAGGGCGAAAGCCGCTTCTTCGAACGGCTTGACCATCATCCCCCGGGTAAAATATCCCAGATCTCCCCCCTTCTTGGCCGTGGGTCCTTGAGAATACTTTTCCGCCAGCTTGGCGAAATCTTCCCCCGATTTCGCGAGCTTCAACACCTCTTCCGCCTTCTTTTTGATCTTTTCGACCTCTTCCTTCTTGGCATTAGGGGGAACCCGGAAGAGGATGTGACGCGCCCGAATCCGCTCGGGAACCCGGTAGGCCTCCTGAAAGGTTTCGTAGTATTTCTTGATCTCCTCTTCCGAAACCTTCACCTTGTCCGTGTAATCCTTCGGCTCGAAAAGGAGATAAGCCACCGAAACCTTTTCCGGCTCTCGATACTTTTCCTTATGGGCCTCGTAATACTTCTTCAGGTCCGCATCCGTGATCTTCACTTTATCCATGAAGTCCTTCGCGGCGATTTTGACATACGCCATGCGCCGCTTCTCATATTGGAGGCTTATCAACCGGTTGACCTCCTCGTCCGTCACGAAGGAGGCGGGATCCGCCACCAGATTTTTCACCTTTGCATAGAGAAGCTCCCGCATCTTGGAAGACTCGAAGTCGGCCGGCTCGATACGGTTATAGCGCAGCAGGTCGAGGTAGAGGCGGCGGCTGAAATGACCGTTCCTCTGGAAGGCCGGCATGGATTCGATGCTCTCCTCCAGTTCCTTCTTGCTTACCGTGATATGCAGGCGCTCGGCCTCCTGGGCGATCAGCACCTGGTCGACAAGTTGATTCAAAACCCGGTGCTTGACATCCAGGATCTTGAGCAACTGCGGGCTCCACTGCCCCTTGTACTGCTTTCGATAATACTCCACCATTCTCTGGTAGGCGTCCCGGTAAGACTTCACATCGATAATGGTATCACCCACCTTAGCAACCACAGCGCCTTCATCTCCCCTGAAGCCGCCGACACCCCAAAAGATAAAAACGACAATAATCAGGCCCAGCGCGATCTTGATAAACCATGACGTGGCGTGTTTCCGCATGAATTTGAGCATGCCTAAACTCCTTAAACAAAAATTTTGCGGATAATACTTGATTTAGGGACAAAAGGCAACCGATGAAATCGAGATAAGGGAGGAATGCAAGATTTATTGGAAAAGATAGAAGAGAATCAGGACGAGGATTTCCCCCGTTTCACTCGCCATTCCCAGAATGTCCCCCGTAACTCCCCCGATCTTCCCTTGGAAGAAGACCTTGACGCCGTAACCGTAGAGGAGACAAAGAACCAGGATACCTAAACCCACCCATCCGGATGCGAGCGCGGAGATCAGCGCCACCCCTACCAAAGCAATCCAAAAATCCCTCGTCGTCACCCCTTCCACAAACGCCTTACCCGTTCCCTCCTCCGGGCGGGCATAACGCCCCCAAGCGGCTAATTCAACCTGGAGGAAACGACCGATCATAGGCATGAGAATCAAGGCGGGCTTCCACCAGTCAAGCGGCAACTCCGCCAGCAAAACAATCTTGAACGTGATGAGAAAAACGAGAGAGAGGACGCCAATCGCCCCGATCCTGGCATCCTTCATGATGGCCAGCATTCGGGATCTATCCCCCTGCGCCCCCGCCAACCCGTCGAAGGTGTCCGCCACCCCGTCCCAGTGGAGTCCCCCTGTCATGACGATCAATAACCCCACAAGGATCGCCCCGAGAACACCCGGGGGGAAGACACCCGCAAGTATCCTGGCGGCCAGGACGAGGATCAACCCAAGGATCGTTCCCACAAAGGGGAAAAAGACCATGGAGGTTCCCATCTGTTCGGACGTGGGGGCCGCCCACCGCTGAATGGGGAAAATGGTCAGAAACCTCACGGCATTCAGAAAACGGCTCATAGATCCTCCGGGCTGTGAACCGCCGCCTCTTCGAAACTGGCGATGTCGTTCAAAACATGGGTGGAAAGTTCCAGGAGGTTCATACCAATGGCCGCCCCCGTTCCTTCCCCAAGGCGCATGGCAAGATCGACGATGGGATCGAGCCCGATCCACCGCATCATCTCGTTATGACCCGGCTCCTGCGATCGATGCGCCATGAACATGTAATCCTTCACGTTAGGGTTGAGCAACAGGGCGATCATGGCCCCGGCGGTGGAGATAAACCCATCCACCACAACCGGGCACCGGTTCAGGGCCGCCCCGAGGATCTCTCCGGCGATCCCCGCGATCTCGAATCCCCCCACCTTGCAAAGAATGTCGATGGGATCTTTCGGGTCAGGATGGTGCTTTTCGAGTCCCCGGCGGATGACCTCGATCTTACGTTTCAAGGTCGCCTCGTCGATCCCCGTGCCTCGCCCCGTTACCGTTTCCGGGGACATACCCGTGACGGCGCACAACACCGCCGTGCTCGGCGTCGTGTTGGCGATTCCCATATCCCCCGTCCCAAACAGGTTCACGCCATCGGCCGCCTTCTCCGAAACGAGGTCAACTCCCACCTGGATTGCCTGCATGGCCTGCGCCTCTGTCATGGCCGGCTCCTTGAGAAAGTTCCGCGTCCCATGGGCCACCTTCCGTCGCACCAGTTCCGGCATTCCCTCGAAATCTCCCTTGACCCCGATATCCACGACGGAGACCTCGATTCCATAGAATCCGGCGATCACATTCACGCTGGCCCCTCCCCGAATGAAATTGGCCACCATCTCGTGGGTAACCTCCTGAGGAAAGGCGCTGACCTTCTCCTCCGCCACCCCATGATCTCCCGCGAAGGTAAAGATCGTCTTCCCCTTTATCTCAGGGGTCAGCGTTCCGAAAATCCGGGCCACCCTGAACGCAAACTCCTCCAAGCGTCCAAGGCTCCGGCTCGGGCGTGCTTGGGCGTCCATTTTTTCCCATATGGCCTGATCCAGTTCAGGGTTCACAGCCGAAATTTTCGAAACCACCTCGGGCAATCCGAATGTTCCCATTTCTCCCTCCTTCGTCGCACGTTCATAAACAATTTTCGCCCCACCTGTCAATGGATGTCCTTCTCCACCGGGCTTCTCCGAAAAACGCATCACCCCTCCTTATTTTCCCGCCTTCTGTATTGAGACTAAGTATCATTATAAAAAATAAAACGACTTTTTGAATTCTCGCGAAAACATCATTGACATCACCGGCACATGGCATTAATATCTCCAAAAAAACAGGAAGGAGGTGGAAACAAAATAATTAAAAAGGTATTTTAACCTTTAGAGAGGAGGGGAAGAAAATGCTTGAAAGAATGGGAAATTATTTCTCGAATTGGGCTCACAAATACATGCCCGATCCGATGATATTCGCGATTCTCCTGACCATTCTCACATACATCCTGGGCCTGATTTTCACGAAAACCACATGGTTTGGCATGATCCTCGATTGGTACAAGGGCTTCTGGGTCCTGTTGAAATTCGGGATGCAGATGTGCGTCATCCTCGTCACGGGGTATGCCTTGGCCACCACGGCGCCCGTCCAGAAGTTCCTGCGCTGGCTGGCCGGAATCCCCAAGACATCGGCCGGCGCCGCCATGCTCGTGGCGCTCGTCGCCGCGATCGCGGGGCTGATCAACTGGGGGCTGGGCCTCATTGTGGGCGCCATCTTCGCCCTTGAGGTGGGCCGGCAAGGCTACCTGAACAACCGCAAGTTCCACTATCCCCTGCTCGTGGCCGCCGGGTATGTGGGCTTAGCCATCTGGCACGGCGGCCTGTCTGGTTCCGCCCCGCTCCTGGTCGCCACCAAGGGCCACTTCCTGGCCAAGGAAATCGGGGTTATCCCCGTGGCAAAGACGCTGGGAAGTCCTTTAAACATCACGGTAGTCATCGTCATGCTGATCCTCATCCCCCTGGTCATGTTCATGATGGCGCCCAAGGATGAGAGCAAGATCGTAACCATTTCCCCGGCGCTTTGTGAAGTCGGCGAGGACACGGGAACTCCCAAGTCAGAGTGGACCTTCGCGGACAAGATGGAAAACAGCGTGATCCTCTCCTGGCTCATCGGCCTCGGCGGTTTGATCTACATCTTCTACTACTTCGGGAAACACGGCTTCTCCCTGAACCTGAACATCGTGAACTTCACCTTCCTCATCGTGGGAATCATCCTCCACAAACGCCCCATCGCCTACGTGCGCGCGGTAGCGGACGGGGTTCGGGGATGCGCCGGGATCATCCTCCAGTTCCCGTTCTACGCGGGGATCATGGGAATGATGAAATTCTCCGGCCTGGTCGCCGTGATCGCCGGCTGGTTCGTCGCCATCTCCAACGCCACGACCTATCCCGTCTTCACCTACATCAGCGCCTGCCTCGTCAACATCTTCGTGCCTTCCGGCGGCGGGCAGTGGGCCGTGCAGGGTCCGGTCCTCGTCAAGGCGGCGGAAACCCTCCACTTCTCCATCCCCAAAACCATCATGGCCATGGCTTATGGAGATCAGTGGACCAACCTGTTCCAGCCCTTCTGGGCCTTACCACTGCTTGGAATCTGTGGCGTGCGGGCCCGAGACATCATGGGATACTGCATCGCCCTGATGTTCATCGGAATTCCCATCTATATCATCCTGCTGCTGTTGTTCTAACTTAGCGACACACAATGGGAGCGAAAAAGGCGGGAGGTTTCTCCCGCCTTTTCTATGCCTTCACAGCTCCCCGTGCTCGAGGAAGCTGTAATAGCCCCGATGGCTGAAGATGATGTGATCTAGCAGCTTGATTCCCAGGAGTTCCCCCGCCTCCTTCAACTGTTTCGTCACCGCCATGTCCTCGCGGCTCGGGGTCAGGGATCCCGACGGGTGATTGTGGGCCACGATGAGGGAAGAAGCCCGCTCCATGAGGACATCCGCGAAGACCTCCCGGGGATGGACATGGCTCTTGTCGATGAGCCCGATGGTCACCACCCGGATGTTCATGACCTCGTTGGCCCCGTTGAGAGAAATCGTGATGAAATGCTCCTGTTTACGGTTCGCGTAGTGCCGTATGAGGGGAACGACATCCACGGGTGACTGGATCTTTACCCCCTCCTCCTTCACCCGCCTGCGAACGAATTCAAGGGCCGCCACGATCAGGGCCGCCTTGGCCGTCCCGATCCCCTTGATATCGAGAATATCCTCGACGGTCAGATCCAGGCCTTTCCGGTCCACCACCTTGACAAGCTGGCGCGAGAGGGCCAGCACGTCCCGGTCTTTCGTCCCTTTCCCGATCAGGACGGCCAGCAATTCCTCGTCCGATAAGGTCCGAGCGCCTTTCTCAAGGAGCCTTTCCCTCGGGCGCTCACTTTTCGGAAGGTCCTTAATCTTCTTCACGGCTTTTTGATATCACGGACGAACCGTTTTTTCAAAGGATGAAATCCGGTCCGTTTCGTCATTCCGCGATCTGGTTCACCTCGTTCCTTCCGCCTTACCGTCCACCCGGTTCCCGTTTTGACTCCTTATACGTTTGACAAAATGACCTTGAACCATCAACCTTGACACAATCCATCGGCCGTGTTAGGT
>CAZKUZ010000058.1:0-1882 GCA_964556045.1 uncultured Thermodesulfobacteriota bacterium
CTATATCATCGACGAGAAGATCGTCTCCCGGCCTACCCTCCGGCTCCTGCTCGGAATCACCGAGATCGGGCGGTGTCTCTATCCCGCCGTGTTCAACGATGTGACCGCGCTGAGGAAGGCAAAGACGCTCACCCGCGCGCAGTTCGCGGAGATGATCGTCAAGGTGACGCGAACCCCCATCAAGACACCCAGCTATCGGCATGATATCCTGAAGAGGCGCAAGGGGACGCATCGCTACGGGGATTACCGGGACGTGGACTATTTCACGGAGGCGAGCGCCTATATCGAAACGGCCGTTTCCCAGGGGCTCTTCCGCCATGCCGATGGGAGACGTTTCTTTCCCGGGCGGCCGATCCTCCGGGGCGACGTGGCCTATGGTATCTTCATGAAATTCGACCTGCCCGAGGCGAAGCCGGTCGAAATCGCGGATATCCCGGAAGACAATCCCCTCTTGCCTCAGGCCGCTGCCGTCGCGGGGTTGGGAATCATGACAGTGAATCGGGGGAAATTCGAACCGAAACGCCCCATGTCGGGAGAAGCGGTATTTAAGGCCTTGAAAAAGGCCCAGGCCGTGATAGAAAGGAAGTGAGATGATGGAAGAGTTCGGAACACTGTACGGAATCGGGGTCGGGCCCGGGGATCCGGAGTTGATCACCGTCAAGGCCGTCAAGATACTGGAGCGGGTCCCCGTCGTCTTCACGGCCGCTTCCACGAAAAACGATTACAGCACCGCCTACGAGATCGCGCGGCGGTATATCCCGGAGACTACAGAGGTCGTTTCCCTGCCTTTCAGGATGACCACCCGGCACACGGCGCGGCGCCAGGCGCGGGAAGAAAACGCCCTGAAGGTCCTGCCCTACCTTCGGGCCGGGAAGGACGCGGCCTTCCTCACGTTGGGGGATCCCCTGACCTACTCCACCTTCAGCTACCTCGCCCAGGCCCTCAGGGAGATCGAACCCCGCGTTGCCATCCGGTCGGTTCCCGGGATCACCTCCTACCAGGCGGCCGCTTCCCGGCTCCTGGTTCCCCTCTGCGAGGGGGAAGAGTCCCTGCTGGTGCTCTCCGGCGCCATGGGAGGGCAGACCCTGAAGCGGCTCGCCGGCGGCGTGGACAACATCGTGATGCTCAAGACCTACAAGAACTTTCCCGACATCCTCCAGACGCTGGACGCGCTGGACCTCACGGACAAGACCGTCGGCGTCTCCCGCTGCGGACTGGAGGGGGAAGAGGTCATCGACGACATCGGCCGATTCCGGGAGGAACATCCCCCCTACTTCACCCTCCTCATCGTCAAGCCGGGACGGGACAAGGCGTAAGTCAGGCTTTTCTCTCGTATCCCCTTCGGGTCACCATCCTTGGGCCGTCTGCGGTGGCGATGACCACCGTGTCCGCGTTGCCGAGGATGACGACGCTGTTCATGGTGATTTCTACGTTGAGGAAGTCCCGGAGGGTGGTCAGGACGTGGGACTGGCCTTCCCGGAGGGCGTGGGTGACGACGGCGACGGGGGTATCGGGGGGGCGGTGCCGGAGGAAGGCTTCCTGCAAAACGGCGATCAGTTCCGTCCGTTTCTTGCTCTTCGGGTTGTAGACCACCGTGACCATTCCCGAGGCGGCCGCCGCCTCGATGCGGGCGATGACCGTCTCCCGGGGCGTGAGGAGATCGGAGAGGCTCAGGGTGATGTAGTCGTTGGTCAGGGGGGCGCCCGCCACGGCCGCGGCGGCGATCCCCGCCGTGATCCCGGGGGAGATGGAAACGGGAAAGGTATCCCCCCGTTTTTCGGCCAGTTCCAAGGCCAGGCCCGCCAGGCCGTAGATCCCCGCGTCGCCCGTGCCGATGAGGGCCACCCGCTTCCCCGCGGCCGCCGCGTCGAGGGCCGCGATG
>CAZKUZ010000059.1:0-6808 GCA_964556045.1 uncultured Thermodesulfobacteriota bacterium
CACGTCATAGAGGTGATATTCAATGGTGAGGGCTCCCTGGTTGATACCCGCCGTCGTGGCGAGCACGAATTCCGCCCCCAAGGCTTTGTACTTTTTGAGGTCGATGTGATTGTGAAATTTGAAGGCCGCCGCCATGGGAGCCGGAATCTCTTTGCCGGAGATAATGTTGAAAAAGCCCGTGATCCACAGATCCCGGGTGATGCGGTTTTCAAAGAGGGGCGGCGTTACCTTTTTGGGAATGACGTGTCCCTGCCAGCGTGGAGGGAGAACCGCAAGATTGATCTTTCGTATGTTGGGTGAATAGATGTCGAGATAAACTTTCGCTCGCGCGGCGGGTGCAAACGAAAGCAAAATGGTGAGGGTTAAAAACGTTGTAACGAGAAGGATACGAAGGCGGCTTAACTTAAGGATCTTTTCTATTTTTCAACTCCAAACAGCTTTTGTTGCTTTTATACATTTCTGTCGGGAAATTGTCAATCACTGTTTTGCGAAACTTGTGTTTTTTTATGAGAAATTTTATAATGGCAACCATGAGAATCCTTGTGGTGGAAGATGAGAAAAAGGTTGCTTCTTTTATCGCGAAGGGCCTGACGGAAGAGAGCTATGCGGTGGATGTGGCCTACGATGGGGAAGAGGGGGTCTTTATGGCCCTCGAGAACGATTATGATTTGATTGTCCTCGACCTGATGCTTCCGAAACTCGATGGAATGGAAATTTTAAAAAAGATCCGGGATTCCGGAAAGGACGTTCCCGTCCTGATCCTCACGGCGAAGGATTCCGTGGAAGATATCGTGGCGGGGCTCGAAGGCGGAAGCGACGACTACCTCACGAAACCCTTTGCCTTTGCGGAACTCCTCGCGCGGATCCGGGCCCTTTTACGAAGAAGCCAGGAACAGAAGAAGATTACCACCCTTAAAGCGGGTGATTTGACCCTCAATCCCTTGACGCGCGAGGTAAAACGCGGGGACAGGAAAATTGAGCTGACCAGTAAAGAATACGCCCTCCTTGAATATTTTATGAGGAACGTGAACAAGGTTTTGACCCGGACCCTGATCTCGGAGCATGTTTGGAATTATGAATTCGACCCCTTGACCAATGTGGTGGATGTCTACGTGAATTATCTTAGAAAAAAGATAGATCAGCCGAGTGAAACGAAATTAATCCATACCGTTCGGGGGGTTGGTTACATCTTAAAAGAGCCGTAAATGAAGTTTGTAAAGTCCATTCGGGCGCGTTTGACCCTCTGGTACATGATTATCTTAGGGTGCACGCTGGTTCTTTTCAGCGCCTTGGTCTATTACCAGATGTCGCGGAGCCTTTATAAGAGCGTGGATCGAAAGATCCTCACCATTTCTGAGGTGGTTGCCTCTTCCCTGGCTCCCCACAGCCCAAGTGTCTTTTCGGATATCGAGAAAAAGCTGGCCAAGGAGGTCGGTCGTCAGCCCGCCGCGAAATTTATCCAGCTCATGGACCGTTCGGGGAATATAGGAAGCAAGTCTCTGAATCTGAAGAATAAGCGACTTCCCGTAAGCTACGAGGCCTTGAAAAACGCGGCAAACGGGATCGTCACCTATGAAACGAAAGAGGTATTCGGGGAGCCCCTGCGAATCATAACCTATCCCGTCAAGCAAAAAGGCTCCGAGGTGAGAAGCATTGTTCAGGTCGCGACCTCCCTTGCGGAGGTGAGGGATACCTTGAGGAGATTGATCCTTATCCTCGCGTCCATTGTGCCGCTCGCCTTGATTATCGCCAGCATCGGGGGGATTTTTCTGGCGAATAAGGCCTTGAAACCCGTAGATGAGATCAACCGCATTACCAAGGAGATTACGTCCAAGAATCTCGGCCTGCGTGTCCCGCAGCCGGCGACTTACGATGAGTTGGGCCAGCTCGTGGAGACCATCAACGGGATGATCGAGCGCCTGGAGAAGTCTTTCAAACAGATCCAGCAGTTCACGGCGGATGCCTCGCATGAACTGAAGACTCCTTTGACTATCCTGAAAGGGGAGGCGGAACTGGCGTTGCGGAAGGAGCGCAAGCCGGAGGAGTACCGCCAGTATCTCGAGAGCAGCCTGGAAGAGGTAAATCGACTCAGCCGCCTCGTTCAAGATTTACTTATTTTGT
Source organism: uncultured Thermodesulfobacteriota bacterium (assembly GCA_964556045.1). Classification (GTDB taxonomy): domain Bacteria; phylum Desulfobacterota; class S145-22; order S145-22; family S145-22; genus JAOZMY01. The sequence continues at coordinate 2,122 of CAZKUZ010000059.1, forward strand.
CGAAGGCGGATATGGGGCGGTTAACCCTTCAAAAAGAGCCTTTGAATTTGGTCGCCTTGACGGATGCGTGTTGCGAACAGTGCAAGTTTCTTGGAGAGGGGAAAAATATCCGATTGGTTTTTAATCATTCCCAAGAGGCGGGGGTTTGGGTCATGGGTGATCCTTACCGCCTGAAGCAGCTATTCTACAACTTGATTGAAAACGCCATCAAGTATTCCAACGACGGTGGGACCGTTGAGATCACGACAGGCAGCAACGGACAATACGCCAACGTCTCTATCAAGGACGAGGGGCTCGGGATTTCCAAGGAGGATATCCCCTATATATTTGATCGGTTTTACCGGGTGGATAAGTCACGATCCCGGGAGGCGGGAGGAACGGGGCTGGGCCTTTCCATCTGCAAATGGATTGCCGAGGCCCATCAGGGGAAGATAACGGTGGAAAGCGAGCCGGGGACCGGTAGCTGTTTTACCGTGTGGATTCCGAAGTATGAGCCCGATGCCTGAAATTTCCGGACGCATCAAGTTTCATTAGTCAATTTTAATCCTGTTTTAATCGTATTTTAATCTTCATTTGCTATGATATTCATGAAAGGTAGATGGAGAGGTAAAGTGTATTACAAACTCATTATGGAAACGGGACATTTGGGCGCCGGTAAGAGTGTCGAAAAGGTGAAGTACTGCGAGGGTGACGACATCCTTTCCGTCTTTGAAAAGGCCCATACGTTTCCACAGGTTAAGAAGAAAGAACGGCGGAGAGGAATCATCTATATCCAGCAGATCTCCCGTTCCGAGTACCTGAGGGGCCTTTACCGGACCTGAAACCTTTTAATTTCTCCACCCCTATGGGGATTGGCCCTGCTCAAACAGGGCCGCATTCCGTATATTTTTCTTTTTTTTTCTGGTATATTTCCGAACATTAAGATGTAGTGCCGCCCGTTGGCGTTTCATGCCTTGAGAGAATGCAGAACATCTGGAAGAGGGAGAGTATGAAAGAATGAAGCGTTGGTCAAACAGGGAGTTGAAGAAGTACATAGATCGATATGCCCATGAATTTGGTGAGGCCCTGGCGACTCGTGTCTATACCTCGCAGTTGCTCGGGCAAGATCCGGATCTGGTTCTACACGGCGGGGGGAATACCTCCGTGAAAGCCCCTTTTGTCACCGTGATGGGGGAGAGTGTCCCCGCGGTTTATGTCAAGGGCTCCGGATGGGACATGGCGACCACGGGACCGGATGGTTTTGTCCCCCTGGATTTGAGCGCCCTTGAGAAACTCCGGAAGCTCGATCGCCTCGAAGACACGGCCATGTTTGATCAGCTGCGTCTGTCCATGCTGCATCCTTTCCCTTTCAATCCCTCCATCGAGGCCTTGGCCCATGCCTGGATAGGCAAGGCCTATGTGGATCATACGCACGCCAATGCCATTCTGACCTTGACCAACCAGGAAAACGGGGAAGAGGTCGTGAAAGAGGCCCTGGGGGATGATGTGGTTGTTCGTCCCTACATCCATCCGGGGTTTTACCTGAGCAAGGATCTGGCGGACGCCCTCGACGCCTCACCGAACATCCGGGGGATCGTCCTGATGCATCACGGCCTTTTCACCTTCAACGATGACCCGAGAGTGTCTTATGAAACGCATCTCGAGCTTGTGGATAGGGCGAGGCGGTATATCGATAAAAAGGTCTCGCGGAGTTTCTTTACGGTTGAGTTCGAAAAAGTACCGGACTCCGCCATGGCGAAGGTGACCCCGATTGTGAGGGGGGCCTTGGCGGACAGGACGGAAGATCCCGATCATCCCTTTGCCCCGGTGGTTCTTCGAATCCTCCGGGATGAAGAGATTCTGCGTATCATTTCCCATCCGGAGTCGAGGGCCATTCTGGAAGGATCGGTCCTGACCGCCGATTTCCTTATTCGGACCAAGCCGTGGATGGCCTGGGTTGAGTCTCCCGCATTGGATGATTTCGAAACCCTGGCGCGCCAGATCAACGAGACGGTTCATGGGTTTTCGGAAAGGTATAGGAGCTATTATAATCGTGGGATCGAACGGACGGGCAGGGATTTCCCCATGTTTAATCCAAGGCCGAGGATTCTCGTCATTCCGGGTCTGGGGGTCTTCTGCTCCGGGCCCACCTTGAAAGAGGCCACCATTACGGCCGATCTGGCGAGGGTTACTCTGAAAGTCAAACGGGATATCGCGGCAATGGGGGCTACCTATCGCGGGATCGATGAAGACAAACTTTTCGAGATGGAATACTGGGGACCTCAGCTCGACAAACTTGCCAGGATTACAAATGCGCCCCTCGCCGGCAGGATCGCCGTGATCACCGGGGCGGCGGGGGCTATCGGATCGGCGATCTGCAAACGGCTCCTGGAGGAGGGGTGCGTCGTCGTTGGGACAGACCTGGCGGGGGAACGCCTGTCCGCCCTGGAGGCGGATCTCACCGAGAGGTTTGGAGAGAATTTCTGGGCCTTGCCCATGGACGTGACGGATGAAGCGTCGATCCGAGAGGCCTTTGAGGCGATCAGCCTCAGGTACGGCGGCGTGGATATTCTAATCTCCAATGCCGGGATCGCCTTTGTCAAACCGTTGGATGAATTGGATATCGAAGATTTTCAAAGGGTCCAGCGCGTCAACGTGGAAGGGACACTCTTATTCTTGAAATGGGGTATCAAGGTTTTGAAGGTTCAGGGAACGGGTGGAGACGTGGTCCATATCTCCACGAAGAATGTTCCGTCTCCTGGAGCCAGTTTTGGAGCCTACAGCGCCACGAAGGCCGCGGCGCACCAACTGGCTCGTGTGGCCAGCCTGGAACTGGCCCCCTTTGGAATTCGTGTGAATAATCTGGCGCCGGATGCCGTCTTTAAAGGTGAAGGGAGAAAATCCGGGTTGTGGGAGGTTTGTGGCCCGGAGAGAATGAAGGCGAGAGGTCTCGATGAACGAGGGCTGGAGGAATACTACAAGAACAGGAATCTCCTGAAGATCCAGGTCCGGGCGGATCACGTGGCCAACGGAGTCGTCTTCTTTGTAACCCGGCAGACTCCAACCACGGGGACCACGCTGCCCATCGACGGGGGGCTGCCGGATGCGACTCCGAGGTGATGAGTGACGGGGTGGAACTGATAAACTTGAATTTTAGACCTGACTGTGGCATTTTAGAGTTACTTATGAGGACAAGGAGGAATCGATGGAAGTTATTTTGATGGAAGACATTCCGGAGCTTGGAAAGATTGGTGATGTGGTTAAGGTCAAGGATGGATATGCCAGGAATTTTCTGATTCCGAAGAACAAGGCGATCAGGGCAACAACCCGTAACCTTAAGAAACTACAACACGAAAAGCAGCTCGCGCAGCATCGCATCCAGAAGGTTCAACAAAGTGCGGAGGCGTTGAAGGAAAAGATCTCGGGCATGGTCTGCACGATAAAGAAGGCCGCCGGTGAGACGGGAAAACTGTTCGGATCCGTGACCAGCATGGACATAGAGGCCTTCCTGAACGATCATGGGGTTCCGGTGGAGAAAAAGCAGATCCATTTGGAGGAACCCATAAAATCGATAGGTTCGTTTGAGGTTCCCATCCGGCTGATGGGAGGAATCACGGCCACGCTGAAGGTGGAGGTCGAGGCGGAGGAAAAATGACACTTCCGTTGTCCAATCCCCCGGCTGAACGCGTTCCGCCTCACAATGTAGAGGCGGAGCAGGCCATACTGGGAGGGATCCTTCTGGACCCCGATGCCTTGGGAAGCGTCATCGAGATTATCGAACCCAAGGATTTTTACCACGAGGCGCACCAGGCCATCTACCAGCAGATTCTCAGCCTCTTTGAGCGTGGCGAGCCAATCGATATTATTACCTTGACGGAGAGCCTCCAGACGCGGCAGCTTCTCGAACGATGCGGGGGTGCGCAGTATATTACCGGGCTGACGGACCTGGTGGTTACCTCGGCGAATATCGCGCACTACGCGAAGATCGTCAAGGAGAAGGCAACGCTTCGGAAGTTGATTCAGGTGACGAGCGACATTTTTTCAAGATGCTTTGAGCTGGATACGGACGTGGATTCGTTTCTGGACGAGGTCGAAAAGCAGATCTTCACCATAGCGGAGAATAAGATCCATCCCGACTACTACCCCATTCGGGAGGTCGTCAAGGAGAGCTTCGAACGGATCGAGAAGCTGACGCAGTCCAAGGAGTTTATCACGGGGGTTCCTACGGGTTTTGATGATTTGGACAGGTATACCGCCGGCTTTCAACCCTCTGACTTGATCATCGTGGCGGGCCGTCCGGGTATGGGAAAGACGGCTTTTGCCCTGAATGTGGCACAACATTGTGCCAGTCAGCATGGTATAGGCGTGGGGATTTTCTCCCTTGAGATGTCCAAGAACCAGTTGGTGACTCGTATGCTGTGTTCGGAAGCGCAGGTCGATTCCCAAAGGCTGCGAAGGGGATACATCGATCTTCCGGAGATGCAGCGCCTGATCCAGGCGGCGGGGAAACTGGCGGAAACTCCTATTTTTATAGATGAGTCGGCAACGACCGTTTTGGAGATTCGAGCGACGGCACGCCGGATGATGGCGGAGAATGGGATAGGATTGATTATCGTCGATTACCTGCAGCTCATGAAGGGGCGCGTGGGCGCGGAGCGGAGAGAACAAGAAATCTCTGAAATATCCAGATCCTTGAAGATCTTGGCAA
>CAZKUZ010000060.1:0-4423 GCA_964556045.1 uncultured Thermodesulfobacteriota bacterium
CCTTTAAGGAATGTGGATAAGGTGTGGAAAATCAAGGGTTATTGTTAGGTTCGACAAAGATCATCTTGTTCTGGTCGAAATCTATTTCCTTGAGGGAGGCGGTAATGAATTTCTGTTCTCCAAAGAGGTTTTCAATCCGGATTTGTCCCTCGGTCGTCTCGAGCTTGTAAACCTTTTCCATGATCAGGGACTCTTTGTCTTCTTTCCGAAGATAAGCGTTTACTTCACACATGGGGTATCCTTTTGCTGAGTTCTTCGTGTATAAGGGTTTCGAGGAGATGGGGGAAAGGTTGGCCGGGATTTCCCACCAGGCTGAGGTCCTCCTGGAAGAGGGGGAAGAGGATCTTGTGTGCCTTCGCGCTGGCGATGGCCTCCGCCATTTTGGGAGTCAACTCTCCCATTAGGGAATTGGCCATGACGATACTCAAGGGACCGATGATGAGGTCCACCCGAGAAACATTCTGAACAATGGCATTCTCGCCCGTGGCCCCCTTGTTGGCCTTGGCCTTCATCATGGAAGCCGTGGCGATGGCGTTGGTGCCCAGGGCGATGAGCTCCACCGATTCCCCGTAGGTTTCCTTTATTTTTCTGATGATGGCGCTCCCGATTCCGCCACCCTGACCGTCGATGATCGCGATTCTGACCATGGTTATTTCCTCGGTGGAACAAGTTTGAGGTAGAGTTCCTCGAGTTGTCTCGGGGAAACCTCAGAAGGGGCCTCCGTCAACAGGCAGACGGCACGTTGTGTCTTGGGGAAGGCGATGACGTCGCGAATGGAATCCGCGCCGGAAAGTAGCATGGCGATCCGGTCGAGTCCCAGGGCGATCCCGCCGTGGGGAGGGGCACCGTAATTCAACGCTTCCAGGAGAAACCCGAATTTCTGCCTGGCTTCTTCTTCTGAGATATTCAACAGGGAAAACATCCTGGACTGGATCTCCCGGGAGTGGTTACGGATGCTTCCGCCGCCGATTTCGTAGCCGTTCAGCACGATGTCGTAGGACTGGGCCCGGACCTTGGCGGGGTCCTCGTCGAGAAGAGGGATGTCCTCGTACAGGGGTGCCGTGAAGGGGTGGTGCATGGCCACAAAGCGTTTTTCATCGGCATTGTATTCAACAAGGGGGAAATTGACCACCCAGAGAGGTCTGAAATCATCCTTTGAAAGGGGAAACATCCGTTTGCCCAGGTGATTTCTCAAGTGGCTCAGGGCCGCGTTCACGATTTCCGGCGTGTCCGCCTGGAAGAGGAGGAGGTCTCCCTTGGATGCCCCCGTTCGCTTGAAGATCTCTTCCACGAAGCCCTCGTTCAGGAATTTTGTGATAGGGGACTGGAGACCGTTGTCCGTGATCTTGATCCACGCGAGGCCCTTGGCCCCGTAAGGCCGGATCTCGGGCAAGAGGTCATCGATTTCCTTTCTTGAAAGGGTGCCGCAGAGTTTCGCGTTGAGACATTTCACCAAGCCGCCGCTCTCCGCCGCATTCTTGAAGACCTTGAAATCCACCTCTTTTGCCAGGTCGGTGAAGTCGGCCAGTTCCCAGGGGATACGAAGATCGGGCTTGTCCGTTCCGAAACGCCGCATCGATTCCTCGTAGGTGAGGACGGGAAAGGGCCTGGAGAGAGAGATGCCCCGGACCTTTTCGAAGATTTCCGCGAGGAGGCCTTCCGTGATATCCCGGACGTCCTCGGCCTCCACGAAGGAGAGTTCGATGTCGATCTGGGTGAACTCGGGCTGGCGGTCGGCCCGTAGGTCTTCGTCCCGGAAGCACTTGACCACCTGGAAGTACCGGTCGAAACCGGCGATCATCAGGAGCTGTTTGAAGAGCTGGGGAGATTGGGGCAGGGCGTAGAATTTTCCCGGATTGACCCGGCTCGGGACCAGGTAGTCCCGGGCGCCTTCGGGGGTGCTCCGGGTCAGAAAGGGTGTCTCGATCTCGAAGAAACCGTGCTCCGTGAGATAGGAGCGCGTCGTGTGCATCAGCTTGTGGCGTTTGACGAGCTGGTCGTGCATGGGGCCTCTTCGAAGATCCAGGTAGCGATATTTCAGCCGGATGGGTTCCCCGGCGTCGATGTCGTCCTCGATGGGAAACGGAAGCGGATCCGATTCATTGAGGATCTTCACGGATTCGACCATGACCTCGAAGTGTCCGGTGGGAATCTTTTCGTTGATGGAGTCCTCCGGCCGGTTTCTTACCTTTCCTATAACGGCGATGACATATTCATCTTTGAGAGAATGGGCGGTTTGATGGGCCTGTGCCGATACGTCCGGGTTAAAAACCACCTGGACGATGCCCGTGTAGTCGCGAAGGTCGATGAAGATGACCCCTCCGTGGTCCCGCCGAGATTGGACCCAGCCCATCAGGATTACCTCGTTTCCGACGTCTTTTTCACTAATATGACCGCAGTAGTGAGAGCGTTTCAATCCCGTTAAGAATTCTGCCACGTCAAGCTCCTTCTGTCCTTTTGATTTGAGATAGCATGTTATTAGATTTAGAGGCCTTTTTCAAGGGGCGGGAGAGGTTTCCCTTTTCCGGGCGACGACGAGAAAATTGGCCGCGAAGAGGCGGAGGAGGGGAAGGTTGGCCAGGGCGGTGTCAACCTTGAAGAGAGTCGGCACGGAGATGGCTGGGGCGAGTTTCCGTTTCAAGGCCCCGGGGAAAAAGCCGTGGCGGGAGAGGAAGAGAACCTTGAATCCCGCCCGTTGAAGGGCAGTGACGATTTGGTGCCTTCCGTAGAGGTAAGCGTGGTGCCATCGCCCGGTCAATCGATTGAAAAACTCGGCGGGAGAATATTTCGAGGGCAGATACCATAGCCAGAAGGTGCCGCCCGGTTTCAGTATCCTTGATATGTCCTGGAGGATGACGGTTTCGTTCCCGATTCCGTCTTCTTGCACATGCTCCAGAACCCCGGAGGAGACGACAATGTCGTAGGAGGCATCCGGCACGTTGATCCGGTTGGGATCGCGGCCGTAGAGGGTCTCGACACGAAAGGTCCGTTGAAATATTTCGTAGCTTTCCGGGATGTTGAGGAGGTAGTTGTGAACCGTTTCGTATCCGAGACTGTTCAACAGGGCCGTGACGTGCCCGTACAGGCCGCCCCAGTCGAGGATGGCAGTGGACGGAGAGGGGTAGAGTTTTTTAATAAGGGCCGTGAAACAAGGATAAACGATCCAGAGATCCGGGTGCCGAAGGTTGTCCGTGTAGGGGACGTGGTGGGTTTCCACGATCTCCATGAAGGCGTGCCTCGTGGATTCAGCGGCCTCGAAAATCCTTGGAATATCGTTCAGGATCTCACGTAGGGCGTGGGCGATGGCTTCACGATTGATGGAAGGCATGGAGACGTCCGACACGATTCTCCCCTATGCCTTTTCTTTCTTTTCAGTAACCTTGCGAACCTTCCGGGAGAAATCTTCCGATTTTTGAAGTTTAAATCCCTTTCCGATGACTTCCACCGTGTCGTTGACGATAATGAAGGCATCGGGATCGATGGTCCAGACCAGCTCCTTGAGACGGCCCAGCTCGAGCATGGTGGTGACCGTGTAGACCACCTCCTGGGGGTGCCCCGTGTATCCTCCTTCTCCCTTGAGGATGGTGACGCCCCGGTGCAGGTCGTGAAGGATCCCCTGAGAGATGGTTCTCGACGCGTTGGAAATGATCATCACCGATTTCCGCTGGTTGAACCCCGCCTGGATGCGGTCCAGGACCTGGGAAGAGACGAACATCATGATCATGGTGTAGAGGGCGCGGTCGATGCTGACCACGAGGCCCGTGGCAACCAGAATGAGGATGTTGATGGAAAAGATCGTGTGCCCGTATCGAATGGAATACCGGCGGTTCAGGTAGATGCTGATGATGTCGATGCCTCCCTGGGAGCCGTCCGCCCGGAAGGCCAGACCGCCGCCCACCCCGAGGAAGACCCCGGCCATGATGGCGGCCAGCATGTCGTCATGGATGGGAAAGGTAACACCGGTGAAGAGAAAGACGAACCCGGAAAGTCCCAGCATTCCCACCAGGCTGAAGACGACGAAACGGAGGGAGACCTCCCGCCAGCCCAGGATGAAGATGGGGATGTTCAAAAGGAGGATGCTCAGGCCGACCGGGGGAAATCCGGCGAGATAGTAAACCAGGAGCGAAATCCCGGAAACCCCGCCGCTCATGAACTGGTGCGGAATAATGAGGGCGTTGATGGTCCATCCGGAAATGGCGGTTCCCAGGAGGATGACGAGGAACTTCTTGAATGTCGTGATGTCCCACGTGACTTTCGATTTCCAGCGCATAACTGCTTTATTATATCTGTTTAGGGAGATGTTGGAAAGGGAAGGGGGCGCGGAACACGAAGGGCGGAGGATGTGTCGGCGGTTTTGTCGTGTGTTTTGGGACGTCAGCGCGTGGGGAAGACAGGGGAGGCAAAGGTGAAATGCTGTTTTTCT
>CAZKUZ010000061.1:0-2390 GCA_964556045.1 uncultured Thermodesulfobacteriota bacterium
GGTGGGACGGTCATCCTGAAACGACGGTTCGACCCGGAGGAACTCCTGGAGGCCATTCAGCGCTACCGGGCCACCGTGCTGGAGACCTCCGCCACCATGTACCGCTTCATCCTGGACCGGTGCCGGTTGGAAGACTACGACCTCTCCTCCGTCAAGCTCTTCTACACGGGGGGAGAGGTGGTTCCCCTGCCGCTTCTCAAGGCCTACGGGGAACGGGGCATCGTCATCACGCAGCTCTTCGGCCAGACGGAAACCTCCACCGTCACGTGGCTGCCTGAGGAATACGGTCTGAAAAAATTAGGCTCCGTCGGCCTCCCCGTCTTTCACGGGGAGGTGAAAATCGCCGATGAAGAGGGGAACGAGGTCCCCCCCAACCAGGTGGGAGAGATCATCGTTTCGGGCCCCATCCTCATGTCGGGCTATTGGGGACACCCCGAACTGACGGCACAGACGATCCGGGACGGCTGGCTCTACACGGGAGACGTGGGGCGGAGGGACGAAGAGGGGTTCTTCTACGTCCTCGACAGGCGGAAGAATATGTACATCTCGGGGGGTGAAAACGTCTACCCCGCCGAGGTGGAAAAGGTCCTCTACGAAAACGACAGTGTGAAGGAAGTCGCCATCATCGGGGTTCCCGACGCCAAATGGGGCGAGGTGGGAAAGGCTTTCGTCGTCCGGAAGGAAGGCGCGAAGGTCACCGCGGAGGAGCTCATCCGATGGTGCGCCGACAGGGTGGCGAAATACAAGGTTCCCAAACACATCGAGTTCGTCGACAGCCTCCCCAAGAATGCGGCGGGAAAGGTGATGAAACACCGGTTGAAGACGTAAAAGAGGCTACGACATGACCGTTTCCAATCGAAAGGCACTTTCATGGGCGTTGAAAACCGCCATTGACGTCGGAGGAATGTTTACGGATGTCGTGCTCCTAAATCCTGAAACCCAATCCTTCCATTATGCCCAGACCCCTACCACCCTCCTTCCGGATCCGGACGGAGACGTTCACGGCGGCGCGCCGGAAATCTCGACGGAGATCTAAGTGTAGACGAAGAACAACCGCTCGGCCCCGCAAGCCGACGATGATGAAAGGTGGTTAAACCCAAAACCCTTAAAAAGGAGGGAAAGATGAAACGTTTTCTCATCGTCACAGTTCTAATCCTTTCCATAACCGCCGCCACGGCGGCATTCACTCCTGCTTCGGCGAAAACCCTGAAGGCCCTCAGTTTTCTGCCTAAGAACCACATGCTTTGCTCCATGATCCACGTGTGGGTCAAGGAAGTCAATGCCGCATGCAAGGGTAAGCTTAAGATCAACTGGGTCGGGGGGCCGGAGGTCATCCCCGGGTTCGAACAGGCCGAAGCCCTGAAGAACGGGGTCATCCAGGTGGGCTTTCTCCCCGCCGCCTACTACAAGGCCATGCTCCCGGAGGCCAACGCCATCGTCCTGTCCAGAATGTCTTTCGCTGACGAAAGAAAGCCTGGCGGGATCTGGGACTATATGGTCAAGAAACACGAAAAGATTAACATGCGGCTGGAAGGCACATGGCTCTACGATCCTTTCTACCTCTACGTCAAGAAGCCGGTCAAGGGGATCAAAGACCTCAAGGGCCTGAGGATGCGAACCGCCTCCATGTACGACAGTTTCATGAAGAGCCTCGGAATGGTTCCCATTACCGTCAAGTTCGGCGAAACCTACACGGCCCTGCAAAGGGGCCTGGTGGACGGGTTTGGCTGGCCCACTTTGGGTCCTCGCAAATGGGGATGGTTAGACTACTGCAAATATGTCATCGACATCCCCTTCTATACTCGGCAGAACACCTTCATACTCTTCAATCTGAAGACCTGGAACGCCCTGCCCAAAGACGTCCGCGACAAGATTGATCAGATCACCATCGCCTTCGAGCCCAAGATGAAAGTCTTTTTCGAGAAAAAAATCGCTGAAGAAAAGAAAAAGATGGCCGAGAAAGGTCTGAAGCGAATTAAATTCTCCAAAACGGACACCGCCGCTTACCTGAAGGCGGCCAACGATGCCTTCTGGGCGGATCTGGAAAAGAAGATCCCCAAAGAAGTCCCAACTTTGAAAAAACTCCTCGGATACAAATAATCAATCTATTAAGGATGGGTCCCGGCTGAGAGCCGGGACCCGCACCAAGGGAGTACCATGCGGCAACGTCTACAAAAAATCTTCCATGGGGTTTCGGACGCCTGCTTCGCCCTCTCCTTCGCCGCCCTCGCCTTCATCACCCTTCTTGTGGACACGGATGTTTTTTCCCGCCTCCTTTTTCATAAATCGATTACCTGGACCACGGAGATCTCTGAAGCCTTGCTCCTCTATATGACCTTTCTCGGCGCGGAGAAGGTGTTGCGGGAAGACAAGCATGTCAAGGTGGACCT
>CAZKUZ010000062.1:0-3235 GCA_964556045.1 uncultured Thermodesulfobacteriota bacterium
CTTCGGCCTCAAGCTCGCTCTCTGGTACGCGGAGATGGAGCGGAACCGGCGCCGCTTCCTGTCGGCGAGGGAGGATATCGCCGTGGGGAAGATCTCCGGCGCGGTGGGGACCTTCGCCAATGTTGACCCACGGGTCGAGGCCTATGCCTGTGAAAAACTGGGGCTCAAACCGGCACCGATCTCCACCCAGGTCATTCAGCGGGACCGGCACGCCTACTTCTTCGGCACCCTGGCTGTCATGGCAGGGACCCTGGAGAAGATGGCTACGGAGATCAGGCATCTCCAGCGAACGGAGGTCCTGGAGGCGGAAGAGCGGTTCAAGAAGGGGCAGAAAGGATCGTCCGCCATGCCGCACAAACGGAATCCCGTGGGCTCGGAGAATATCTGCGGACTGGCGCGGCTGGTCAAGAGCTACGCCCAGGCCTCGCTGGACAATATCGCCCTCTGGCATGAGCGGGATATCAGCCATTCCTCGGTGGAGCGGGTCATCGCCCCGGACAGTTGTATCCTGATCGATTACATGCTCAACCGGATGCGAGGTATCCTCGACGGCCTGGTGGTCTATCCGGATCGGATGATGGAAAACATCCACCGGACCCACGGGCTCATCTATTCCCAGCGGGTGCTTTTGGCCCTCATCGACAAGGGGGTTTCCCGGGATGATGCCTACCTCATGGTGCAGCGAAACGCCATGAAATCGTGGGAAGAGGGATTGGATTTTCAGACGCTGCTGGCAAACGATCCCGACATCAGCCGCCGGCTCTCCGCCGAGGAGCTGACGGAGCTTTTCGATATTTCCTACCACTTGAAACACGTGGATACCATCTTCCAGCGCGTCTTCGGTCAGGGAGATTCATGAGCCAGTTTGAATCGCTGATCAAGCCCCTCGCCATTTCGGGGGGAATTTTCCTTGTCTTCGTGGGAATCGCCTTTTTGGTCAGGGCCGTCATGAGCCGATGGATGCGGAGGTGGGCCGCGGAGACGGCCACCTCCATGGACGACCGGATCCTTGCCGCCATCGGCCATCCCCTTTTCTACATCATCCTGGTTTACGGGTTGGACTACGCCGTCTCTCGCCTTCCCTTCGACAACCGGCTTGTGCAGGCGCTTCGGGGGCTGATCTTCATCGTCGGGATCGTCGTGGTGACGATCATCGTCTACGGCGTCTTCATGGCCTTCATCGACTGGTACGGCGAAAAGCTGAGAAAAAAGAGAAGCACGGCCAATCTCGTCCGGGAATTCATCCCCCTCATCAAACGGGTCACGAGTATCCTGATCTTCACCCTCGCCGTGATCGTGATCCTCAAGCACTTCAACTACAATGCCTGGTCGTTGCTGACCGCCATGGGCGTGGGATCGCTGGCCATCGGTCTCGCCGCGAAGGAGACCCTGACCAACATGATTTCGGGGTTTTCCATCATGATCGACCGGCCCTTTCACCCCGGAGACCGGATCGAACTGGCCTCGGGCGAAATCGGCGACGTCCAGCAGATCGGCCTTCGCAGCACACGGATCAAAACCTTTGACAACACCATCCTCGTGGTTCCCAACACGGCCCTGGTGAACGCCAGCCTGGTCAATTACTGCTATCCCGACTTCAAGGTGAAGGTCAGGATCAAGGTGGGTGTCGCCTATGGCAGCGATATCGAAAAGGCGAAACGCATCATGCTTGAAATAACGAAGGAGGTGCCTACCATCCTCCAGGATCCCCCGCCCAGCGTCTACTTCACCGAGTTCGGGGATTTCAGCCTCAACCTGTTGATGATCTTCTGGGTCGTGGAATACACGGAGATACTCGCGGCGAAGGATAGGGTCAACTCCATGATCCATGAACGGTTTGCCGAGGAGGGCATCGAGATTCCCTTCCCCATTCAGACCGTGTTTTTGAAGAAGTGAGCCTTTCAACCTTTCCCTACTACCGCTTCAGTGATTACCTGAAGGAGACGTTCGGAGAGAAGGTCTACCGGGTTCCCGTGGACGCGGGATTTTCCTGTCCCAACCGGGACGGCACCAAGGGGATCGGGGGGTGTATCTACTGCGACGCGCGGGGCTCCGCCGCCCCGTTCGTTCGGCGCGAGCTTTCCATCCGGGAACAGATCGAAGACGGGATCGAGCGGGTCCGGAGGCGTTACAAGGCTCGGAAATTCATCGTCTATTTCCAGGCCTTCTCCAACACCTATGAGTCACCGGAGATACTAGAAAAGATCTATACCCGGGTCGTGGGATTCGACGGGATGGTGGGGGTGGCCATTGCCACCCGCCCCGATTGCGTCGACCGGGAAAGGTTGGAGGTTATACGGAAGACGTTTTCCGGGCTCCACGTCTGGATGGAATACGGCCTCCAGACGATCCACGGACAGACCCTGGCCTGGATGCAGCGAGGGCACGGCGTGGATGCCTTTGTCGAGGCGGTAAAGATGACGCGGTCCTATCCCTTCCGTGTCGGTGCCCACATCATCTTCGGCCTGCCGGGGGAGACGCGGGAGATGATGCTCGAAACGGTAAAGTTCCTCGCGGAGCTCGGGATCGATGATCTAAAGATCCACATGCTTCATATCCTGAAAGGCACACGCCTTGCGGACATCTACGCGAAGGCACCCTTCGAGCTTTTGACCCTGGAGGAATACATCCCCCTCGTGTGCGACGCTCTGGAGATCCTTCCGCCTTCGGTGGTGATTCAACGCCTCACGGGGGACGCTCCGGAGGAAAACCTCGTCGCACCGAAATGGATCCTGAAGAAACAGGCAACCCTGAGCGGGATCCGGGAGGAACTTACGCGGCGCGGAACGTATCAAGGAATCTATTGGAAAGAAAAGACGTAAAGGAAAAAATCATGGAAAAACACCTCGTTTCAGTCGTCCGTTACGAAACCCCCTCCCAATCGGTTCGGGAAGCGGTGAAGCTTTCCGGTGGGCTGGATTATCTTCCAACGGGGGCGAAGGTCTTCATCAAGCCCAACCTCGTTTTTTGGAGTAAATCGGTTCCGTTTCCGAAGTGGGGGGTTATCACCACGTCCCGTGTGGTCCAGGACATGGTGGAGCTTCTCGCGGAGCATGGCGTTTCCCAGATAACCATCGGCGAGGGCATGGTTACTCTGAAACCGGGAGACAAAGAGACGATCGCGGATGCCTTCAAGACCCTTGGGTACGAGGCATTGAGGAAACGGTTCGGCGTGAAGCTGCTGAACATCTTCGAGCGTCCGTTCCGGAAAGTGGACCTGGGGGACGGCATGGCC
>CAZKUZ010000063.1:0-1678 GCA_964556045.1 uncultured Thermodesulfobacteriota bacterium
CTTTTGACCTTGGAGGAATTGAGAAAAAAATGCCGCATCCTCATCCAGGGGTTCGAGAAGCGCGGGAAGGAGCGGGACGCGGCCCTCTATCGGGAGATCCTGAGCGGGTCCTACGATTCCCCGGAACCCACGTTTCCCAGGTCTGTCTCTTCCGTGAACTGAACGTGATTTCCTTTCGCTATTTGCATCTCGACATCGATACCATAGACACCCGCTCGTTCGCCTTCTCCTATCCCACCGAACCCTCCCAGAAACTCACGGAATCCATCCGGGGCACAGGTATTCTCACCCCCCTGCTGGTTCTTCACGAAGGGGAGACTTACCACCTTTTTGACGGACATCGACGGCTTCAGGCGGCCCGGAGCGTCGCCCTGACCCAGCTCCCCGTCGCCCTCATCCCTCCGGAACCGCCCGAAAAACTCCTCTCCCTCTGGATCGAATCCCAACGCGCCCACCGAACCCTGAATCCCTTCGAGATTGCCGCCCTCGTCCAGGACGGCCCCGCCGCCTTCCGGCTATCGCGGGAGCGGCTCCTCTCGTGCCTGGAACGGGAACCCATCCGGCTTTCCCCCTCGCTTCTTCCGTCCCTGCCCGACATCCTGAGGCTGCCCGACCGGCTGAAAGAGGAAGCCATTCACAGGGGATACGGGGCCTCTTTCCTCGTCAAGATCACGCAAACGTTCTCGCCGGAGCTTCTCGCGGAAACGGCCCGGCTCCTAAAGACCTTCAGCCTCAGCGAAAACCAGTTGGATCATCTCCTTTCCTGGCTGGACGAGATCGCGAAGCGGGACCGACTCACCCCTTCCGAAACCGTCAAGAGGGATCCGCTTCCCTTCATCCTCTCCCACCCCAAGATGCCGACGGCCAAGAAACGGGACGCCTTCCTGAAGGCTGTTTTCAGAATGAGGTTCCCCCAGCGGGCAAAGCTCGACACCGCCATCCGCGAGATCCGGCAAAAGATCGAAGCGGCCGGGAATCTCCGGATTCTGCCCCCCAAAGACCTGGCGGGGAATCGCTTCGAGTTGAGGATCGTTTTCGGGAACCTGGAAGAGCTGAAGTCCGTACTCCGGAAACTCGAGACCTTCCAGAAGGATATCGACACCCTCACGAAACTCATCTGAATGAACACACCGAACCTTCCTCTCTCCGCCCCCATCGACACCCTCTGGATCGACCCCGAGGTAACGGACCATCCGTTGACCGAGGTCGTCAGGAAACGGTTCCCGCCGGGAAAGATCCAGGTCGGGATCCCCTCCCTCCCTAAGCGGCTCTCCCCTTCAGGGGCCCCGCGCATTCTGAAACGGAGGCTTTTCATCACAAAATACCGGGGACGGCTGGTCAAACCCTGCCCGGGAAGCCAGGGGCGCATCTGCTGCGGCTACCAGGTCATCAACGCCATGATCCACTGCCCCATGGATTGCCACTACTGTATTCTCCAGACCTACCTCTCCGCTCCCGCCCTGACCCTCTACGTAAACGAAGATCAGATCCGGAACGAGATCACGGAACGGCTGACGACCGACCCCGATCACATTTACCGGTTCGGAACGGGAGAATTAGGCGACAGCCTCGTCCACGATACCCTGACCGGGTTTTCCAGCCGCATGGTCCCCTTCTTCGCGGGGACGAAAAACGGCATCCTTGAGCTCAAAACCAAGACGGCCGCCATCGACACCCT
>CAZKUZ010000064.1:0-2532 GCA_964556045.1 uncultured Thermodesulfobacteriota bacterium
AAAACGGCAAGAAATGGGTGGACGCCTTTGAAGAGGCACGGGACCCTTGGTTTTACATCTCTTCCGGAACAGGCTGGTATCATCACGACCGGTGCTGGAACGACAACCTGAACGTCCCCGTTGATTCCATCAAGATCTACATCGAAAAGGTGAAGAAGGGCGAGAGTCTGGATCGTCCCCTGGACAAGATCCGCGAGGAACGCGACCGGATCACGGAAGAGTATCGTAACCTGTTGGAAACCGACGAGGATCGCCAGCAGTTCGACATGCTCCTTGGTACATCCCGGACGGTCTTCCCCTACGTGGAAAACCACCTCTTCTATGTGGAACATTGGTTCCACTCCATCTTCTGGAACAGGATGCGCCAAGTCGGGGCCTTGCTGAAAAATCACAACTTCATCGAAGACGTGGAAGACATCTGGTATCTCAGCCGTCATGAAATCAAACAGGCCCTCTGGGATATCGTGACGGCGTGGGCAACCGGCACCAAACCCTACGGCCCGCTCTACTGGCCGGAAGAGGTGGCGTGGCGGAAAAGCGTGCTCCAGAAATTCCGCGAATGGACCCCGCCACCCGCCGTCGGCACCGCGCCCGAGAAGATCGAGGAACCCTTTACCATCGTCCTTTGGGGAATCACCAATGACACGATGGAATCCTGGGCGAAGGCCAAGGAGGTCGAAAACCTCACCGATCTTACCGAGCTTCAAGGCTTTGCCGGGTCTCCCGGTAAGGTCGAAGGAATCGCACGGGTCTGCCGCAGCGTGGATGAAATCAACGAGATCCAGGATGGTGAGATTCTCGTATGCCCGACAACTTCACCATCATGGGCACCCGCCTTTTCCAAGATCCAGGCGGCCGTCACCGACGTGGGTGGGATTATGTGTCACGCCGCCATCGTCTGCCGTGAATATGGTATGCCGGCGGTCGTTGGAACGGGTGTTGCCACTTCGGCCATCAAAACGGGAGATACCATCGTCGTCGACGGAAACACGGGTAAAATCGAAATCCTGCGCTGATTGGAGAGGTTTCTGACATGTTTCGTAAAAACCCTTATATCCTCTGGTTCGAGGAAAGCGGACGAAAAACGTTCGAACTCGTGGGGGGCAAGGGTGCCAGCCTTGGTGAAATGACCAGCGCTGGCATCCGGGTCCCTCCCGGATTTTCCGTAACCACCCAGGCCTATACCGACTTTCTGGACACCTCGAAAATCAGGAAGACTATCTTTAATCGCCTCAAGGACGTGGATCTCAAGAAGTCTGGAAGCCTGGAAACCATCGGCAAGGAAGTTCGGGAAATCATCCTTGCCCAGGAAATCCCTGAAAAGATCGTTGAGGCCATCCGAACCGCCTATCGCCAGCTGGTGGAAAAGACAGGAGTAAACAATCTTCCCGTCGCCGTTCGTTCCAGCGCCACGGCGGAGGATCTTCCTGACGCCAGCTTTGCCGGCCAGCAGGACACCTACCTCTGGGTCACGGGGGAAGAGAGTGTGGTGAAGCACACGAAAGACTGCTGGGCCAGTCTGTTCTCGGATCGCGCCATCGCCTACCGCCTCAATCACGGCTTCACCCACGAACGAGAGAAGATCTCCGTCGTGGTTCAGAAGATGGTTCACGCCAAATGCGCGGGTGTCATGTTCACCCTGAACCCCATCAACGGGGACCGCTCCAAAATCTCCGTGAATTCAAGCTGGGGGTTGGGGGAGAGTGTTGTCAGTGGTACCGTAACCCCAGACGAATTCTTGGTGGATAAAGTAACATTCGATATCCTGAAACGGATCATCTCGCCCAAGGAATTGGAACACCGGGTCAACATCGAGGAAAACCGGGTTGATGTCGGTCCCGTCCCGGACGACAGGAAAAACGAACCGTCTATCACGGACGAGGAACTCCTGGAGCTCTGTCGCATATGGAAACAGATAGAGAAGTATTACGGCTCCCCCTCGGATATCGAGTGGGCCGTTGATACCGACCTTCCCTTTCCGGAGAGTGTCGTCATCCTCCAGGCGCGTCCGGAAACGGTTTGGAGCCAAAAGCGGAAAAAAGAGCAGAAGAAAAAAGAGGTAAAGGCCTCAGACCCTGTCAGCCTGATTGCCGGCATGTGGGGTACTCCATCTAAAAAATAAGAAAATTAAGGTCGTTACAGCACCATTAGTTTTTCTTATGATTAGATAAATTTATTTTTCTTGCAAACATTTCGCATAACCCATAAAATCTACCTATAGAAAAGAAGTCAGGTACGAAAACGTAAAAAAGGAGGAAGAACTGTATGAAAGACATGAGAGACTTTATCAAGAAATGCGAAGAAGAAGGGGTCCTGAAAAGAATTACCGCGGAAGTTGACTGGAATCTGGAACTCTCTCATATCGCAACCTTGAACGAACAGAAACGGGGACCGGTCCTGCTCTTCGAGAACGTCAAGGGCTACGACATTCCCGTGGTCACCAGTGCCTTCACCACCCCCAAGAAACTGGCCATCGGCCTCGGCATGCCCACGGATATGACCATGTCCCAAATGGCCAAGGAGTGGATGCAG
>CAZKUZ010000065.1:0-4141 GCA_964556045.1 uncultured Thermodesulfobacteriota bacterium
ACCTCCATCATCCCCACCAGTTCTTCCGGGGTCATCCCCACGGTCGGCTCGTCGAGAAAGAGGATCTTCGGCTGAACGGCCAGCGCCCTCGCCATTTCCACCTTTCTCTGGACCCCGTAAGGGAGGTTGAGGACATTCTGATCCGCGAACTGGGCCACACCGAGAAGATCGAGAAGCTCCATCGAGTGTTTCTTTATTTCTGCCTCTTCCCGGTATCGCTTCGCGGTTCCGAAAAAGGCTCCCACGAGGCCGTAGGTCAGCTTGGAGTAGTGGGCCATCATCACGTGTTCGAGGACCGTCATGTGACGCCAGAGCTTCATGTTCTGGAAGGTTCGTCCCAGGCCCCGGGAGGCGATCTCGTGGGGACGCATCCCTACGATACTCTCCCCTTCCAGGTAGATCTCTCCCTCCGTCGGCGTGTAGACTCCGGTGATGAGGTTGAAGATGGTTGTCTTCCCCGCGCCGTTCGGACCGATCAGTCCATGGATTTCACCCGGCTCGATCACCAGATTGTAGTTGTGAACAGCCCGTAAGCCGGAGAAAAAATGGGTCATATTTTTAACCTGAAGCAGCGGCATCGTCTTACACCCTTTCCTTCATTTTCAGTTTCGGCTTCAAGATTTCCCGGATATCGAAATGCTTGAAGGCAATCAGCCCCGTCGGACGGAAGATCATGACCAGGATCAGCAGGACCGGGATGATGATCCACTTGAAGATTTCCAAGGGCCGGAGCATCTCACTCAGCATGTTGAACCCGACGGCGCCGACGATCGAGCCGATTACGGAGTTCAGCCCCCCGAAGTAGACCATGGCCAGGACCTCGGCCAATTTCTGGAGCCCGAAGGTCCCGGGGTTGATGTAACGAAGCACGTGTGCCAGGAGCCCTCCCGCGATTCCTGCCCAGAAGGCGCCGAACATGAAGGCAATCATCTTGGTCTTCCGGGTGTTGACGGTCATGGCGTCTGCCGCGGATTCCTCGTCCCGGACGGCATTCAAGGCCTTTCCCATGGTTGATTCGACGAAGTTGTTGATGGTCCAGACACAGAGAATGGCCCAAATGAAGACCGTGGGAAGTGTCGACCAGTCCGGCTGACCGCTCAGGCCCCGGGGCCCGCCGATGACCTCCAGGTTCTCGATGAGACTTTTGACGATGAACATGAAGGCGAGGGAGATGATGGCGAGGTAATCCCCCCGGGTCCGGAAGGAGGGAATGGCCACGACCAGGGCCCCGATGGCCGCCACGGCCCCTCCCAGGATCAGCCCGATGGGAAAGAGAAATTGCCCGATCCCCGCGGGAAGAAGGGCATGACCGAACAGACGGTCGTTCATGAACAGTCCCACGGTGAAGATGGAGGCCACGTAGGCCCCCAGGGCCATGAATCCGGGGTGGGAGCAGGAGAATTCTCCCATGTATCCATTGATGACGTTGAGGCTCAATGTCAGCATGATGGCGATCAGGATGAGCTTGATCAACAGGAGGCGATAGTCACTGACCTGGGCCCAGAGGTCCAGGGTGAAGTAGAGAAGGAGCAGGTGGAGCGCGGCGGAGAACCAGAGAGGCATCTTGTCCAGCTTGTCCGCCATCCAGTTCATCCCCTTGGCCGTGAGGCGGGTAAATATAATCACAGGGAGCGCGTAAACGAGCAGGACGTAGGCGAACGCCCCCGGGATCAAGGCCGGTTTCTTCAGCATGATCACCACGCCGAACAGAACGGGGATCTTTGGCAATCCCAGGATTTCCGAGAGAGGGTCACCGACCAGAGATTCCAGCAGAACCGCCCCAAAGGCCCCCAGAAGCCACCCCAGGGCCGGGGTTCCCGAAAAAAACCTTCTAATCTTGTAAAAACGTTTTTCTTTCATCTACATTATCCTTTTTCTTAGAAGCCCGTCCAATATTTCAAAATCGCCGATGATTTATCCACTCACTACAACCGCAGCTTGGCGCTGTAGGGTTTCCCGAAAAATCCGTAGGGCCGGAAGGTCAAAATGGCCAAGACGATGGAAAAGGCGATCAAGTCCCGCAGGGTTGATGGGAAGATCATGGCGACGAAGATCTCGATAAATCCTAACAGAAAGCCTGCCAGGGCGGCCCCCATGATGGATCCGCGTCCTCCCAGGATAGCGGCGACGAACGCCTTCCAGCCGATCAGAATTCCCATATAGGGGTCCAGGATGGGGTAGGCGATTCCGTAGAGGACGCCCCCCGCTGCTGCCAGCCCGGAGCCGATGGCGAAGGTCAACGGGGCAATCACGTCGATGGATACCCCCATGAGGGGAACCACGACGAAGTCGTAGGACATGGCGCGCATGGCCATTCCCCACTTGGTTTTTCGAACGAACTGATCCAGGGCCAGCATCAATCCGATGGATATGAGAACGACGAGGATCTTCTTGTTGGTGACGAAAACCCCGCCGATTTCGTAGGTTCTCGACATGATCAGGGAAGGAAAGTTGAGGCGCCGGGCGCCCAGCAGGGCCAGGTTTCCCGTTTCGAGGATAATTCCGATCATGAGTCCGGTAATAGCGGCCGAGGCCCTCGGGGCGTTCCGGAGGGGCCGGTAGCCGATCCTCTCTACGATCACCCCCACGAACGAGGTGAGGAACATAGAGATGACGATGGTCAAGACGAGAACCAGCCAGTGGGGTATCGGGATAAACCCGGAGGTTACGAGATAGAGAAGTCCCGTCGCAACGCCGAAGCCGATGTAGGATCCTACCATGAAGATATCGCCGTGGGCGAAGTTGAACAGCATCAGGATGCTGTAGACCATGGCGTATCCCAGGGCGATCAGGGCATAAAAGCTTCCCCATTGCAGGGCATTGACGACATTTTGGAAAAAGAAGGTGAAGGTCATCGAATCTACTCCCCGTTTTCAGTTGTCCGGGAATTGTCGGAATGGAAAAGACAACCCCTTGATACCTTAACAAGAATTCTCCCCGGGAGGACCCGGGGAGAATTCTGGGTTAGAGTCGTTTCAGATTACGGGCAAACCGACTTGTAGAAGGTGTACTCGCCCTTGTCGCTGATCTTGACGATGACGGCGCACTTGATGGGATCGCCCTCTTCCGTGAAGGTCATCTTTCCGGTGATGCCCTGGAAGTTCTTGATCTTGGCCATGGCGTCACGGACGGCCTGGCGGTCCTTCTTGATATTGCCCGTCAGTTTTCCGCAGGACTCGATGGCCTTCTGGATGATGTGGAGAGAATCCCAGGTCAGCGCGGCGACGTCATCCGGCACGTACCCGTATTTCTTCTTGTAGCGATCGATGAAGGCCTTGGTGGCACCCTTGGCGCCCGCCGCGGCATAGTGCGTGCAGAAGAAGCAGCCGTAGCAGTCTTTCCCGCAGAGCTTGATGGTCTCGGGAGATCCCCAGCTGTCGCTTCCCACGATCGGGTTCTTCCATCCGAGGGCATGAGCCTGCTGGACGATCAGGGGAACCTCATTGTAGTACTGGGGCAGGAAGAGGAACTGGGCGCCGGATTTGATGATCTTGGTCAACTGGGAGCTGAAGTCCGTGTCCTTCGTCGTGAAGCTCTCATAGGCAACCACGGAGCCGGGGCCATGGAGCTTTTCCCATGCCTTTTTAAAGAACTCGGCCAGGCCTTTCGGGTAGTCGCTGGCCACGTCATAAAGCACCGCCGCCTTTTTGAAACCGAATTCCTTGGTTACGAAGTTCGCCACCACGGGGCCCTGGAAGTCGTCGAGGAAACACCCGCGGAAGACGAAAGGACGGTCCTTCGTCGTGTTGGGATTGGTGGACCACGGGCTGATCATGGGACACTTGTAGTTGTTGCAGACCTCGCCGGCGGGGACGGCCTGCTTGGAGGACTGGGGTCCTACGATGGCGAGGACGTCGTCCTGGGTAATCAGCTTGGTCGCCACCTTGACGGCCGACTCGGCCTTCGACTCGTTGTCCTCGATAACCAGTTCGACCTTATAGGTTTTCCCTCCAACCTTGAGCCCACCGGCCTTCTTGATGTCTTCCAGCCACATCTGGCCCGCGTATTTGCTGCTCTCGCCGACCTTGGGGATGTCGCCCGTCAGGGGTATATTCATCCCGATGTAGATGGTTTTTGCTTGGACGGCGGGGGCATGGGAAAACCCGATCCCGACCATCAACAAGGCCAGTGCAAATGTTAC
>CAZKUZ010000066.1:0-6772 GCA_964556045.1 uncultured Thermodesulfobacteriota bacterium
GCCCATATCAACCACAATCTTATCGGCGGGAGCGGTGATCACCTCCCCGATGACGGCGGCGTCTTCGATCCCCTTGGCCTTGAGAACCGCCACCAGGGCCTCCGTGTCGGTGGGATCAACCACGATCACCAGGCCGCCCGAGGTCTGGGCGTCGAAGAGGATATCCCGGGTAACGGCGTCTATCTTCGTATCAAAATCGACGAAGGCCTCGCGAAACGTCCGATTATTGTAGGTCCCCGCCGGGACAAGCCCCATCGCCGCGTATTCCCTCGCCTCGGGATAAATGGGAATCGTATCCGCGAAAAGGCGCATCCCCAATCCGCTGTCCACCACCATCTCGCAGAGGTGTCCCAACAGGCCGAATCCGGTCACATCCGTGCAGGCATGGACGTTGAAACGCTTCATGACCTCGGCGGCATCCCGGTTCAGCCTCGCCATCATTCTCGTCACCTGTTCGATGATCTCCGGCGAGGCCATGCCCGCCTTGATGGCCGTGTTGATGATCCCCGTCCCCAAAGGCTTGGTGAGAACGATCTTGTCACCGGCCCGGAACCCCTTCTTCGTCAGGATCTTCCGAGGGTGGACCAGCCCCGTGACGGACAGGCCGTATTTCAATTCCTTGTCCTCCACGCTGTGTCCCCCCACGAGGGAAACCCCCGCCTCCCGCATCTTGTCCAGCCCGCCTTCAAGGATCCGTCGGAGGACGGAGAGCTCCATATCCTTGAGTGGAAAGGCCACCAGGTTCATCGCGGTAACGGGCCGTCCTCCCATGGCATAGACATCGCTCAGGGCGTTGGCGACGGCGATCTGGCCGAACCAGTAGGGATCGTCCACGATCGGGGTAAAGAAATCGACCGTCTGAATGAGAGCGACATCGTCGGTAATCTGATACACGCCCGCGTCGTCGGGTTCGTTCAGCCCGACCAGGACGTTTTCATCCGCCGGAAACGTCAAGCCGCACAAGGCCTTCTCCAGGTCCCCCGGAGGCAGCTTGGAGGCTCACCCCGAGCCGCTCACGGTCTCCGTCAGGCGTAACTTCTTCTTAAATCCTTCAATCTCTATCATCCGTCCATTCCTCGTAGCCGTCGGGCGTTTTCAAGAACGCCCCCTTGATGTTCAGGTTGTTCCGTTTGAAAATGTCCCGTACCGCCTCCTGGTCGTCACACGACACCATGAGGGCCATGCCGCAGTCGGAGCTGAGCTCCTTCGGCACGGGGATCACATCATAGGTCATCCCCTGTTCCTTCAAGGCAAATTCCGCCTTCATGACATCGTGGATCGAATAGAGAACGAAGACGATGGTCGCTTCACCTTTCAATGGGAAACCAGCCATTTCAACGCCTCGAGAACCTCTTCCACCTCATTCATCGTCGTGGTCATTCCCATGGAGATTCGGACCGTGCCCCGGGGGAACGAACCGAGGGTCCGATGGGCGGAGGGCGCGCAATGCAGTCCCGTCCGGACACAGATATCGAAGTTTCGATCCAGCTGGAATCCCACCTCCGACGGGCTCATGCCGTCCACGTTGATGGAAACCACCGCCGTCTGTTTCTCCGGGTCTCTCGGCCCGTAGATGCGGACGCGGTCCATCCGGAGAAGCCCCTCCAACAGGTGCCCCGTCAGCTCCATTTCGTGCGCCCGAATCCGGTCCACGCCTGTAGCCTCCAGGACCCTGATCCCCGCGGCCAGGCCGAGGAAATTCGGGACGTTCGGCGTGCCGCTTTCCAGTCTGTCCGGGAGGAACTCCGGCTGCGCCTCGAATTCCGAGTGGCTTCCCGTCCCCCCGCGCATGAGGGGTTTTACCGGCTCTTTCCCCGTCTTGAGAATCAATCCCCCCGTCCCCTGGGGCCCCCGCAGGGCCTTATGGCCCGTGAAGGCGAACAGGTCAACATCCAGCCGTGAGAGATCGATAGGCACGCAGCCCGCGCTCTGGGCGGCGTCCACCAGCAGATAGGCGGAGCCCTTGACCTCCGAAACCGCGCGGAGATCCACGAGGGTGCCCACCACGTTGGAGGCGTGATTGATGACGAGCAATTTCGTCTGTTCCGGCCGGACCGCCCTCGCCAGCCCTGGAATGTCGGCGAATCCCTCCCGGGAAGAGGGAACCACCGTCAACTGGATGATCCCGCGGCTTTCGAGATCACGCAAGGGACGCATGACGGAGTTGTGCTCCATGGACGTGGTCACCACGTGATCCCCCTGCTCCAGGATCCCGTAGATGGCGAGGTTCAAGGCCTCGGTCACGTTTTTCGTGAAAATCACCTGGCGGGAATCGGACACCTTGAAGAAGCGCGCCACGGTCTCCCGCGCCTCGAAGACGGCCCGGCTGGCCTCGAGGGAAAGAAAGTGCCCGGACCGGCCCGGGTTGGCGCTGAACTCGCGGAGCCCCTCCGCCACCGCGTCGACAACCTCCCGCGGCCTGGGAAACGACGTCGCCGCGTGGTCCATGTAGATCAGGTTTCGACGGGCCGGCATGCCAACCCTCCTTCCGCGGGTGGTTTACGGGATCACGACCTTGTCCGCCTGCATGAGGGCCGACGTGATATCGAACATGTTCGAGGCCAGCCCCACCTTCAGCTTGTCCTTCCGATTGAAGAAATCGAGGCATGTCCCGCACGACAGGATCTCGATTCCCATCTCCTCCAGTTCTTTCAAGGCGTCGATGACCTCAGAGCCCTCGGTGGTCAGAAAAATCCCGCTGTTGACAAATATCATCCGCCGGGGCTTCGGGTCAACATCTTTGATCGTCTTTATGAATCCCTTGATGAGGATCCCCCCAAGGGCGTCATCGCCCTGTCCCATCCGATCCGAGTGAATATAAACGGTAATGTTGGAAGACGGGGTTTTTGCCTCCGCCGTATCCGATCCCCCGTCCGCCCCACCCTTGACCACCTCGATGTGGAACTCGTTACCTTTCTCTTCCACGCGGGTCTCGCATCCCTGGCTCGCGGCGAATCTCACCACGTTGTCCTTGGAAATGGCACTGTCCACCACGACCGTGAAGGTTCCCCCATCCATCTCCTCCAGGGTTTTTTTCGTCATCAAGACCGGCTGGGGACACGCCAATCCCCTGGCATCCACAAGGTTACTCATCCCGTTTTCCTCCCTCACTCATGGCCCTTGAAAAATACAGGACCTTCCGCTTTAAAATCTTTTTTCCCACGACCCGATTCCTCTGATCCCTATCCCTCGACATAAGGCTGTCCAAAGCCGACATTCGCGTCAGCCTCTGCGACCTTCGTCTCTTCAATCCCTCCACAGCCAAAGCCGCCCCGAGCGCTCCCACGATATCCGGGGCCTCCGGAACCTTTATGTCCGCTTTCAACCGTTTTCTCAGCAATTCCACGATGGTCGGGTTCCTTGCCACGCCGCCCGAGAAAACCACATCCTTCACGACCCCCACCCTGTTTGCCATGGAAGCGATACGATTGGCCATGGCTTCGTGCAATCCCCGTACGATCGCGGCCTTATCCACGCGCCTGGACACGAGGGAAATGACCTCTGACTCGGCGAAAACCGTGCACATGCTGTTGATCGGAACCGGTTCCACCTCCCCCAGGCCCACGCGCGAGAAGGTGTCCATGTCGTAACCGAGGCTCTGGGCCATTACTTCGAGGAACTTTCCCGTCCCCGCCGCGCACTTATCGTTCATCTGAAAATTCGTGAACTGGCCCGAGGCGTCCAGCGCGATCACTTTGCTGTCCTGGCCGCCCACATCGATCACCGTCCGGCACGAGGGGAAGAGATACCGCGCCCCCAGGGCGTGCGCCTTGATCTCCGTAATAACCAGATCCGCCTTGGTTTCCCCCTCCTTCAATCCGTGACGTCCGTATCCCGTGGCCGCCACCGGGCAACGGGGGTAATGCCTCAACAAGGAAAGGGCCACCTCGTAGGGATCGCTTCCGCCGGGCTTCACGCGGGCGTCATCGATCTCTCCGTTCCGGAGGAACACTGTCTTGACCGTGCGGCTTCCGATATCGATACCCACAACCATCACATCCTCCCTACTGCCGGATCTGCTCCATGAAGGCCTCGATCCTGGTCCTGATCTGCCCGGCGTCCTCGTCCCCATAGTCGGATTCGATCTTGATGACCGGGATCCCGGCCTCTCGGAGGGCCCGTTCCATCTTCACGTATTCCACGTTGTAAGCGTGGCAGAACTGAAGGGAATAGTAGAGGACTCCGTCCGCCTGGTACTCCCGCGCCCATTCGACAACCTGCTCGAACCGGGGTTCGTTCGGCGTGAAACAGGAACAGTTGATGGCAAGATAACGCTCTGCCAGGGCGTCGATCAAACCGTCCAGGGTGGAAGGCGTCTCGTCCACCAGATCGTTGAAATAGCGAATCCCCGTGCAGGTCTCCTCTCCCACGATGATCCCCCCGCTGCTCTCCACGATATGGTGGATCTTCCAGTTGGGGATCACCTGGGGAGTCCCGGAAATGAACAGCCGGGGAGCCCCGGAATCCGTTACGCCCTCCCCCTTTTCTACACGGGCTTCCAACTCCTCGCAGAGGGCGTTTACCTTCTCCGTGAAACGGTCGATCTGGTCGTAGAAGGCCAACTGGGAAACGAGAAGGGCGTCTTTCCCGCTGATGGGGGACGGTACCGCCTTTCGCGCCTCGTAGAGCCGTTTCAAAGCCCGCCGCTTCGCGTTCACCCGACGAATCCCCTCTTTCAAGGACTCCACCGTGATCTTCCGACCGGAAGCCTCCTCCATCTTGTCGATGAACCTGACGATCTCCTCCCGCCAGAGCATTCGATCGATCTCCCCCTTCCGCTGGGGAAGCTCCATCACATAGGTGGGCTGGAGGTCGTCGAGGATTTCCCAAGCCTTCTTCTTGGCGTCACAGGTCGTCTCCCCCACGAGGAAGTCACAGCACTCGAAGAAGGGGCTGAGCCTGCCCACCTTGAAGCCCATGTAAGAACGGATCAGCGGGCAGATGTTCCGCGGCATCAGGGTATCCGCGTCCGGAAACGAGTAGGCGGATCCGCCGCAAAGCCCCACGGGGATTCCCCCCAGGGCCAGAATGATCTCGTCCGGCACGTAAATGCAGAAGGTCCCCACGATCTGCGCCCCCGTTGCCTCCTTTTCATCCAGCATCTCCTGAATGGGCGCGCCGTGGATGTCGAACGTCACCCCATCGAAATAATCCATCCGCTCGGGGCGATCGGGCTGGCTCAGGTATACCTCGGGATATACCACCCCCAGCATCCCAAGAAACTCGTCGTTGCGCTCCAGGTCAATTCCCAAAGATTCCCACAATGGGTGCCTGTCCACCGTCATTCCGTCACCCTTTCTATAGATAAATTCTATGCTCATTATAGAATTAGGTTGTATGATGTCAAATCGGAAATTTTGATGAAAACGAGAAAAACCTATTAACGCGGCTGATATAAAAAGGGCGGGACCTGTAATCCCGCCCTTGAAACCCAAAATTGCCCCTTTTATCTCGTGGGGCTGAAAGAGAGCTTACGATGCTCCGCTTCCGTCAACATGGCTTCCCATACCGCCCACGCGACGAAACAGGTGGTCTGGGTGTTTTTCTTGTTCTTTTTCTTGAATTCCTTGGGAACCCGGCTCATGTAAGCGCCGTCCGGAAGCTGCACGGCTTCGAGATAGTAGAGGGCGTCTTCGATGGGTTTTCCCCGGATACTGGCGGCGTTGAGCGCCAGGATGCTGTAGGCCGTCAACTCCGGATCCGGCGGCATCAGCTTGAAGAAGCAGAAGCCCCCGTTATGTTGGAGCTGCACGTTCAGGAGCCACTTGATCCCCTTTCGAATGGCATCGTCATACCGGGGCACCCCCGCCTCGAGCATGGCGTAGACGGCCCAGGCCGTCGAGAGGGAAAGCGAGCGTCCGCCCTTCGGCACGCCCCAGCCGCCGTCCTTGTTCTGGACGGACATGAGGTACTCAACCCCCTTCTTAATCATCATGTCATCAATGGGAAGTCCCGCCGCCAAAAGGGCGCGGATCGCTACGGCCGTATAGATGGAAAGGTTCGGACCCTTGGGGTTGGGGCCCCAGCCGCCGTCCTTTTTCTGGGTCTGCCACAGCCAGGTCACTCCTTTCACGATGGCGTCCCGCCCCTTCTGGGCCTCGGTGAGGGTCCAGATACAAAAGGCCGTGTGGGCTGTGTTGTTGTTCCAGGAACCGTTCGGGTTCTGTTTCTTTAAGATAAAAGCAAGCCCTCTTTCCGCCGCCGCTTCGTCCTTTTTCGTGAGAAGAAGCGCCCGGGTCGCCCACGCCGTCGTCTCGGCCTCGGTTTCTCCTTTTCCGGCAATCAACTGCCAGCCACCGTCAGGCTGCTGCGTTTTCAAGATATAATCCAGACATTTATTCAAGACATCCTTCGGAGCCGCCATGACCCCCTGGGCGGCCCCAAGCAAAAAACACGCAACGATGATTCCAACTATTACTCCTTTCCTTCTCATATCCTCCTCCTTGTATTTTATAAAAAGCTATCCGTGACGAAAAAACCTTCCTTCCCACCTCCTTTCTTTTTTACCAATGACCGAAAACTCACCGATTCGGGGGTATTATAGGAAACCATTTTATTTTTTTCAAGAAAAACAGTATTTCACCTTTGCCTCCCCCTTTGCCTCCCCTGTCTTCCCCACGCGCTGACGTCCCAAAACACACGACAAAACCGCCGACACATCCTCCGCCCTTCGTGTTCCGCGCCCCTTCCCTTTCCAACATCTCCCTAAACAGATATAATAAAGTGGTTATGCGCTGGAAATCGAAAGTCACGTGGGACATCACAACATTCA
>CAZKUZ010000067.1:0-2293 GCA_964556045.1 uncultured Thermodesulfobacteriota bacterium
ATGGAATTTTGACTGGGTTTTCACCTTCCTACAGAAATCGAGGCCGTTTCCGTCCTGAAGCTCCGTTTCGGCGCTGATCACGTCCACAACAATCTCTGATAGAAATTCGAGGGCCTCCTCGGCGGAACCGGTAACCCTTAGCTGGTACCCGTCGTTGGAGAGACGGAGATAGAGGCCGGAATCCTCGAAAACCTCGGGATCCACGATCAGGATCCTACCCGAAACCTTGCCGACGTCTTGCAGGAGCTGGTCTTCCCTCAAGAGGTGCAGGAACGACTCGAGGATAGGCTCGTCCTCCGGGAGAGGGAATCTTTTGATCAGCTCTTCCCTGACGGCCCCCAGGTCACCACGGATTTTTGGGTGATCCGCGATCGCCTCTACGTAGCTTTTTACCATTCCGAAGACGGTGATCTCTTTCTTCCTTTTCGGATTCTTGAGCACCTTCTCGAATTCCATGATTTCCTTGAGCGGGTAGGGGATTTTAACGGTCTCGAAAAAACTCCGCCGAAGTTCCGGGACCGAGAGCCATGCGGCCAATACAACGGCGTCAACCTTGGCTCCGCTCATGCCGAGCCGCAGCGACAAGAGTTTCCCGTATTTGGCGCAGAGGCGGATTTCCGCGAGGCGTTTGTGCTGATCTTTCAGGATCTGACTCACAAAGAAATCTGCCATCGAGATCAGGGCATGGCTCATTTGTTCGTAGGGATAGACCTGCTGCAGAAGTAGGGGCGCGAGATTATAGTAATAGAGAATATCGAGATCGGTTTTTGTTTCCTTTATCTCTTTCAGCCATGTGCCCTCACGGTTGAAGATGTTGCCGTTGACCAGAAGGGTGTCAAAGGGGTCCTTGGTGATATGTTTTTTCGCGTCTTTGAGCGTGGAAACCCAGGTAACTCCCTTGATACCTTCCAGCTCCAGAAGGGTTCTATAGGCCCTTGCCCTGTTCAATTCAGGCTCGAGGAGGAGAAGGCGTCTCGCATTTGTGGTGGCTTCTTCGGTAGGTTCCGTGATTTTTGTTTTTGCCTCTTCAGGCAGAATAGTGAAGTCCTCTGGGAGTTCAAGGGAGCTGTCTTTCTTATGTGTGCCCTTTTTGCCATGGTAGTAGAGGTCGATGGCTTCCCGGATCTCCATGTTCGAGGCGACGGTATAGGTAACGCGGTGGGGCGCGAAGAGATTTCCTTCGAGAATGAGGGTCTTTTCCAGGTCCTTTGGGTCGCTCAAGGCGAGAGTCAAAACCCCTTCTTCGGCGTCGAAGTCTACGGGAAAGATCTGCCATTTCTCGGCCAATTCGAGGGGCACGAGTTTCTTTGCCTTAGGAGGTGGTGCGGCTTCAAGGAGGGGGCGGTAAGGGACCTTGTAAAACTCCGACAGGGCCTTTCCCAGATCTTTAAGCTCGATCAGGTCCAGAAACACCAAGGCTTCATCCAGCGGAATCTTGGCCGTCATGGCATAGTCTTCCGCCTTCGCCAGGTCAAGCCGCTTGATCAACCCTTTTTTTACCAGGTGTTTTTTGAGCTGTTTCTCGTTTTTCATCTTGGGCCTTGCTGTGGCGTCTCCTCCTTGGGGTTATCCCTCGGTTTCTGAGGCGGAGATGATTCCCTGTTGCACCATCCTTTTGATATGGGAATCCATCGTTTGCATTCCGATATTTGATCCCGTCTGAAGCACGGAGTAGATCTGATAGGTCTTCCCCTCCCGGATGAGGTTCTGTATGGCAGGGGTGCAAATCATGATCTCCACCGCGGCGACCCTCCCCGTCCCATCGGCCTTCCTGTAGAGGCGTTGCGCGATGACCCCCTTCAGAGATTCACTCAGCATCGTCCGGACCTGTGCTTGCTGGTAGGTGGGAAAGACATCGACGATGCGGTCCACCGTCTTGGGAGCGCTGGAGGTATGAAGCGTGGCCAGGACGAGAAGGCCCGTCTCGGCGGCGGTAAGGGCCAGGTGGATCGTTTCCAGGTCCCGCATTTCCCCCACGAGGATGACGTCCGGGTCCTCGCGGAGACATGCCTTCAGGCCGGAGGAAAAATCCTTCGCGTGGAACCCGATCTGCCTCTGGTGGATGAGGCATTTTCCCTTCGGGTAGATGAACTCGATGGGGTCTTCCAGGGTGATGATATGATAGTTTTTTTCCTTGTTGATGAGATCGATCATGGCGGCCAGGGTCGTCGATTTTCCGGAACCGGTAGGTCCCGTCACGATGACCAATCCGCTCTTGATCCTTGCGAGGGTTTGAACGGCGTCCGGGAGATTCAGTTCGCGGATCGTCTTGAGCTTCGTGGGAATCAGTCGA
>CAZKUZ010000068.1:0-3526 GCA_964556045.1 uncultured Thermodesulfobacteriota bacterium
CAAAAAACGTCACAAAATTCTTGGGATAGGTCCTCAACATCTCCTCGAAGTCCTTTTCGACATCCTCCGGGAAAAAGATATAGCGATCCGGATCGATCAGAGAACCGTGCACCAAGAGGTATTTGTCGTATTCCTTGTGAAATCGCGGAAGTCTGTTCAAGAAGACGAGATCTTCCTTGGACAAATGGACCCGAGTCCACTGGATGGCCTTCAGGGCCGCGTCGTTAAAATCGGCCAGGGAAATCTTCCCGCATACCGCGGCGTCGTGATTCCCCATGAGGCAGAAGATTCCCCATTCCCGGCAGAGGTTCACGCACGCGGACGGGTCCGCATTGTATCCAACGATATCCCCCAGGCAGACAACCCCGTCCACCGACTGATTCCCGATATGGGTCAGTACCTCCTGAAAGGCCTCGAGATTCGCGTGGATATCAGAAATAACGGCAACACGATTTCCCATTTCCAACCTTTTCCTTTGCCTTCAGTCGTTCCCCAATTCTTCACTATACAAATGATCGACTTTGCCATTTTTGAAAAACATTCCCACTTAAAGGGCCGCTTGTCAAGAGAATTTTACGCGAAGCCTCCCGGAGACACTGCCGGGGAAGGCATTTGACACGCTCAACGAAATCCGATCAAGGGGCCTTGAACTGTTCATGGAAAAGCAGCTTCTTTTTCAATCCATAAACGAAGATGTGGAACTCGGAGAAACGGGAGACACCCTCCGGATGGGGCAGTTTCGCTTCCACGGGCAGAAACTGTTTCTCTATCCTGAAATAGCGACCATAGACGGGACGGATCCTGAACGAGACCACCCCGCGTCGCGGAAACGCAACAACTTTTCCCGGCACTCCCCTTTCCTCCGGCTTGTAGATCCCCACAAGAATAAAGCGACCCGTCATCTTTTTCAGGGTATCCTTATACAACTTGAACGAAACGACCGTTTCTTTCTGGGAAACTTCAATCTTGGGATCACGGATATGAAAATTCGCGGGGGTCGTGACGTCCATGCCCTCGATCTGGGCAAGGAATTTCTGGTAGGCCTCAAAATCCTTACTCGGAGGTGGCGTAACCGGAGGGGATTCTTCCTTCTTCGTAATGCCCTTCCTGGAGATGATGTGTTGCTTGAGATCCTGGTTCTCCCTCTTCAGTCGCTCGATTACTCCTTGAAGACGCTTGATCTCCATCGCCTGCTCTTCCGTCTTGTTCCGGAAACGATCCGCCTCTTTCAGCAGGCTTTCCGAGGCCCTTTTGACACTCCTCCGAGCCACAAAGTCCCTCACATAGAGATAGGTGAAAACCGAGGTCAGGACAAACAAAACCGCCAGTATCCCCCCAAGCCATTTGATGAAACGGAGAGAGATCTTTCTCGATTTGACCCTTCCCGTTTCACTGATGATCAGCAGGTGGACCTTGTGGCGCTTCGTCTGCCTGGTTTGTTTTGTCTGCCTGGTTTCCACCGTCACCAACTCCTGGTCCAGGTTTCCCTCAGGATCTTCCAGTTTCCCATTTCCCGACCGAGAACCAGCTCTTTGATTCCCTTATCTCTGAAAGCCCCCTGTTGGTAGGTTTGGAGGAACCGTACCGAAACCCGTTCGCCGTCAAGATGCACCATCACCCTCTCCAGCGTCACGCGGATGGCGTCATCCTTCATAAATATCTTCGATTTATACCGCTTCCACGCCTCCAGGTCCATGGATCCGCCGTCAAAACGTTCCGAATAGAACGACATGTATCGATCCAGGTCCTTTTCCTCCCACGCCTCTTTCCATTCTCCGAGAAACTTCCATATCTCCTTGTAAAGACCAGCGTTTTCAGCCGCGGTGTCCTCCTCCCTGGGAAGGGGGTAAAAGATGCGATACCTCTTCTCGGGAAGGGTCAAACGGGTAAGCGTCTCCTCGTAGAAGGCCCATTTTTCCCTCATCAAAGGGGCGGGAATCCATTCCTCACCCACAATTTTCCTCTCCCCGTCCTTTCTTTGCAAGTAGAGTCGCCTGAACCCTTCCGCCTTGAAGTCACCGTGTCGAAACACCTCCGAGAACGCGATCACCTCATACGCGTCCGTCCGCAAGATCATGGGGTCCTTGATCTCCACCTCCATCTGCAGATGATACCTCTTGAACAACTCGAACTGATGGGAGCGCCATTTGGAAAGCTTTCTCCCCTTGGAAAAGAAAAACGGGGCATAACAATCCTTGTACGTATCCATGTCGCCAGTCTCACGGGCGAACCGCCACTTCTCGAGAAATTCGAGGGCGAGGTCGGTTTCCCCCGCCAGCTGATCCCGTTCAACAAGCCGCACCTTTCCATCAACGACGACGGGGGTGATAAAGAGTTTAATCCGCCGCGCAAGAAAAAGCAGGTCCCGGTTTTCTAGGACGATACAGCCCCGGCTGCTTCTCACGGTTCTGTCTTCCCGGATCCCGTGAATCCAGATCCCTCCCCCGTTCCGGTGTCTCCGCTTGTCCACGGGATTCGGATAGTTCAGGGGCAACGCGCACACGCCGTACTTTCTCCCAAGGTTGGGGGGAATCAATATGGTCCTGCAAAAATAGACGCCTTCCGGGGTCCGCTTGTCTCCCAGCACCGTTTTGTCTCCCTGGGCCTCCCCCGTGGCACAAATCATCGTCTTCTCTATCGCCAAATCCCCCTCTCCTTCACCGGCTATCAGGTAAAGGCGCTGCCGGGACTTGTCTACCAGCACGGCCTTCATCCCCCGGGGCAGACGGAGTATGTTTGAGGGATATCGATGTTCCCTCCCCGGGTCCCCGTAGGCAAACGCCACGCTTCCGAGCACCCCGAAAAACAACAGAACCCACACCAAAAACCCCTTGGGTCCACGACGGATATTATTGCAGAAAGGGGGATCTATCGAACGGGGGTAAAAGAAGTCGGGCTCTCCTGTTGCCTCAACAACCGGTCCCTCCCCCCTACTCAGACACATGTCCTTCCAAGAGAATCCGGTGATTGAGGAGATCCATGGAAACGATTCGTCCTTCGACGGTCTTCGATTTCCCGATAATATCCTCAAGGACGAACCTGTTCGGCCCCTCCCATACGATCGACTGTATATCCTCCATCACGAGAATCTCATCATTACCTTTTTTTATAAACGCCTTCGGCGTGCACATGGCTTATTCCTCTGGATTTTTAACAACTTATTTTTAGACTGTCCTTATCGAAACCCGCACGATTTGTCAATACGCGGCCAAGCCCCTTCAAAGCCGTTTCCCGACAAAAATACATTGCCCCTTTGATTTTTCGAGCCCCTGAATTATACTGGAAAGCAAGAGACCGCTCCTTTAGTGAAGGCCGTCTCTCAATCAAGGAGGTTTCCATGAAAGAGAAGGAAAAGTCCCTCTGGTACAGGGAAAAATATAATGGACTCATCGGGGTTCAGAGCAAGGTTCCCATTCGGGACAGCTCGGTGCTGAGCCTCGTCTACACCCCCGGCGTCGCGGAACCCTGCCGCGCCATCGAGGAGGATCCCGCCACCTCGTTCGACTACACCTGCCGGGGAAACACC
>CAZKUZ010000069.1:0-4647 GCA_964556045.1 uncultured Thermodesulfobacteriota bacterium
CGGAGAGAGGATCTCGCGAAAGGCCGACAGGTTATACCGGAGGGCGGTCAGGTCGATTTCAATCCACGCGTGTCTCATGACATATCCCGTTTAAAAAGACCTAAAAAGTCACCTCGGTGCAGGGAAGATTGAAGGCCTCGGCAACGGCGGGATAACAAACCTCCCCGTTCAGGACGTTCAGGCCTTTTTTCAGGGCGGGATCCTCCGACAAGGCCTTTTCATACCCCCTGTCGGCGATCTCGAGGGCGTATGCGAGGGTAACGTTGGTCAGGGCGATGGTCGAGGTCCGGGGAACGGCCCCGGGCATGTTCGCCACGCAGTAATGAACGACTCCCTCCTCGATAAACGTGGGGTTCTCGTGGGTCGTGGGATGGGAGGTTTCACAGCACCCACCCTGATCAATGGCCACATCCACGATGGCCGATCCCGGCATCATCTGCTTGATGATATCCCGGGTAATCAGCTTGGGGGCCCGTGCCCCGGGAATGAGGACCGAGCCGATAACCAGGTGGCTGTTGACACATTCCTCCTCGATGTTCGCCGGGTTGGACATGATGGTCACCATCCGGAAATCGGAGATGTCCTCCAGGTAACGAAGGCGGAGGGGATTGTTGTCCAGGATGGAGACCTGGGCCCCCATCCCCACCGCGATGACAGCCGCGGAATAGCCGACGACACCTCCGCCGATGACGGTGACACGGGCGGGACGAACCCCGGAGATTCCCGACAGAAGGATCCCCATCCCGCCGTTCTGAGACTCAAGGCAGTAGGCCCCCATCTGAACGGAGAGGCGCCCCGCCACCTCGCTCATGGGGGAAAGGAGGGGGAGTGAGCCGTCCTTCAACTGAACGGTCTCATACGCGATACCGACGACCTTCTTTTCGAGAAGTTTTTCCGTCAGTTCCCGGTTGGCGGCCAAATGGAGATACGTGAAGATGATCTGACCGGGACGCATCCACTCCAGCTCCGGCCCGATGGGCTCCTTGACCTTTATGATCATCTCCGCCTCGGTCCAGATGTCCCGCGCGTTTTCCAGAATGACGGCGCCGGCTCGCTTGTATTCGTCATCGCGGAATCCAGACCCTAAACCGGCCCCCTTTTCCACGAAGACCTTATGGCCATGCGCCACGAAGGCACGCACGCCGGCAGGAGTGGCCGCGACACGCTTTTCAGCGGATTTTATCTCTTTCGGGACACCAATTTGCATGATTGCCTCCTTTTATGTCTAAAAATTTCTCTTTTACGCAGTATAGACCACCGGATTGGGAAATGCAAACAAAAAAGGCAAGGTCCAAAAGTAAAAAAAGAAACCTTGACCATCCCCGTCGCTCCCGTTGTATTTTGACGTTTTATTCAATAAAGTGTTTTCGTTATGATTTCCGCCCTGAAGACCATTCTCCCTATCTTCTTTGTCATTGGCCTGGGATATGCGGTCAGGAGAAAGGGATGGCTCACCGAAGAGTTCATGGCCTCCGGGAACAGGCTGCTTTACATGGTCGCAATTCCCTGTCTCCTTTTCCACAAGATCTCAACGGCCCCCTTTCAGGGCAGTTTCTTCCCGCGACTGATCGTGGGGTGCGTCGTTTCCATCGTCTTTATGAGCGTGATAATCCTCATTGGCGGGAGATTTCTCCCCTTTTCGAAGGGGAAATTCGCAACTTTCTTACAGGGGTGCATCCACGGGAATATCGGCTACATCGGACTGGCCGTCTGTTACTACAGCTTCGACGAAAAGTACTTCGGCATCGCCGGGGTGTTGGCGGGATTCTTCATCATCACCCAGAACATCCTGTCCGTGACGTACTTTCATCTCCTTGTGGATCAAGGACCTTCCCGCCGTGGCGGCACGTTCGGCAAACTGATGGTCAATCCCATCATCCTGTCCACCCTCGCGGGACTAGCGGTTTCTTTCTTTCACCTCACCCTGCCGGTGGTGGCGGAGAGGACGATGATGATCGTGGGGCGCATGGCGCTTCCCACGGCCCTCCTGATCATCGGAGGTTCCCTCGACATGAAACAGGTGTTTATCGACCTGCGGTCTTCTCTTCTGTCTTCGGCGCTGAAAATGGTGTTACTGCCGCTGTTGGGAGTGGCGGTCTTTACCCTTCTGTCGGTCCCGAAGGATCTATGGATCGTGGGGATCACCCTCCTTTCCGCGCCGGCGGCCACGACCTGCTACATCATGTCGCGAGAGCTTCACGGCGACCCGGAACTGGCCTCTTCCATCGTGACCACGAGCATCCTGCTATCCCTCTTCACCTTCGTCTTCTGGCTTTCCCTCTTCGGTGGTTGAAGATGAGGATAGGAGATCGGCCTCCAGCCGATTGACCCCAACAAGCCATTTCCGGAGTCTTTCGTTCATGGCTTGAATGGACTGTTCCGTCCATGGGTAGAACCCCCGGCCCGTTTTCATGCCGAGCTCCCCTTTCCGCACCTTTTCCTCCAGCAGCGGGCTCGGTTCCCTGCTGTGACTTATATGGGGAACCAGGGCGTTGTAGATGGAAAGCTTGAGATCCGCCCCGATGATATCAGACTGCTCGAAGGGGCCCATGATCCCCAGGCGCCTCCCAAAGCTGTTCTTGATGGCGAGATCCACTTCTTCCGGAGTGGCGATGCCCTGCTCCACCACATTGAAGGCCTCCCTGAAAAGGGCCACCTGAATTCGATTGGCGATGAACCCGGGGCTTTCCTTCCTGACAATGGCAACCTTCTTTCCAATATCCCTCAAAAGAGAGGCTGTCTTCTCCGCCGTTTCCTCGGCTGCCGCCTCTCCCCTAACTACCTCGACCAGCGGGACAAGATACGGGGGATTGAAGTAGTGGGTTCCCACGATCCGTTCCGGGCGGGAAGTTCCTTTAGCGTATTGCGAGGGGGTAAAAGACGAGCTATTGCTCGCGAGGATAACCTCCGGGGGACACATTTCATCGAGTTGTCGAAAGATGGACTGTTTCAACTCAAGGTCTTCAAACACCGCCTCGACGACGAGATCGGCTTCCGCCACGGCGGTCTCCAGCGCATCGAAGACGCGAACCCGGGAAAGGGTCGCCGCAACGTCTTCGGGAGGAATAACCCCTTGTGCCGCGAGGAGGTTCAGGTTCGTCTCGATCCTCCTGCGGACCGTCCCCCGCTGGATCGTGTCGCTTTCGAATATGTTTACCCGAAATCCGTGCTGGGCAAATTCCTGCGTGATGCCGTGGCCCATGAGGCCCGCCCCCACGACGGAGATGGTAAAAGTGGAACGATCAACCATGGCTTTCCCCTTACGTCCGGCTTTTGACGATGGAATACCCCTTGAAAACCTTCCGATTAAATGTTTAATCATCTTCCATGGGGAATGTAAAGGATGTGCCCGGATTAGGCGAAGAGGGCGAAAAACTTTTGAACAGGGTCGCGGGAGACTATGTGAACCTCGAGAGGGAGATCCGAATGGTCATCGACCAGGTGGTCGACCCCGTCTGTTCCACGTGCCGGCGTATCTGTTGCAAGGCCAGCTACTGCCAGCGGACGCAAAGGAATCCCTGGTACCGATTCCTGTTCGAGACTTTCCATGAGGAAAAGGGGATCGCGTGGGGTCGCCGGGAACCTC
Organism: uncultured Thermodesulfobacteriota bacterium; assembly: GCA_964556045.1. Taxonomy (GTDB): domain Bacteria; phylum Desulfobacterota; class S145-22; order S145-22; family S145-22; genus JAOZMY01. Next base: position 3,587 of record CAZKUZ010000069.1, read on the forward strand.
CGCCGGGATTGGGACCAAACGGCTGTGAGATCCGAGCGGGACGTTACGCCTACTGTTATGCCTATAACTGCCGAAACATCCTTTCCTCTCTGGAATCCGATGAGGCACGAGAGATCTTCCAGGAAATCTCCGACATCCTGAAAAATATCGGTCTGAATTTCCTGGGGAAACGCCACCTTACGGATGTCAAAGATTGGCGAGAGATCACCCCGGAACGGCTGCGGGCGCTGAGCAAAAAAATCGAGGAGGGAACGAAGCGCTTCCATCGTCTCCGTTCCCTCCTCTTTATGGTTAAACCGGGAATCTAATCGACCCGGATCGTCTTTATATCCCTCCGCTTAGATACTGCAGGTCCCGGAAAAAAGGTTATGCTCCGCCCATACCGGTGTGATGGAAAAACCCGGGCGAAATCCCCCGTCACTGTAATCGACCTTGATTTCCTTCACATATTTCTTCAGCATTTTGTCCACGAGGAAGGTAAGATCCTGGATCTTGAAAACCTCATCCGTCTCTTTTGGCTCGTCCAGAGCCAATCCAAAGGAAGGACCGCTTCACCCGCCCGGCGACATGTAGACACGCAAGGCGTAGTCCACGTTGTTCTTCTTCATGTAGTCTTTTATCATCTCTATGGCTTTGTCCGTTACTTCCAGCATAATCTCCTCCTTTGAATTTTGTTAATATAGCTATATTTTTTTGGTTGTCAAGATCTTTTTGAAAAAAGATTATTTTTCCCACCGACTTTTAAAAAGACTGTCCCCGAAAGCAAAGAAGTTTTTTCGTTATGAAGAATTGTATGTTGGTGTTGACATTTCAAGGAAAAAAGACTAAAATTGATTACTAATATGGGTTTTTAACATAAAGGGGGGCAACAAAAAGCAAAACATGGAACAGTAGTTCCGGGAAAAAAAGGAGAAAAATCTATGGCAAAACTGGCAGATATCGAAGGCATCGGGGAAGCGTACGCGGCGAAGTTAGAGGCGGCGGGGGTCACATCCCTGGAAGATTTCCTGAAGAAGTGCGCGGACAAAAAGGGCCGGAAGGCAATGGCGGAAAAGACGGGC
>CAZKUZ010000070.1:0-9159 GCA_964556045.1 uncultured Thermodesulfobacteriota bacterium
ACGGACGTGCCCTCCTCAAGACCTATCCCCCGAAACGCGAATACGTCTTCGACAAGCTCGACACGTGGAAAAAATTCGCGAGAACCTACTTCAAGAATCCCAGTTCGATCCTCGTGGACGCCTCCCTCTTCAAAAATGAAAAGCTGATCGCGGTATTTCCCAAGACAAAGAAGGTAAACGCCGACGTGGAGATAAGGAAGGCCATCGACCGTGTTTCATTCATCGAGGTGGTTCTTACGGAGCGGGACGTGCCCCCGCCCAAGGTGGAAAAAGGGGAGAAAATCCCCCTTTCCTACACGCTGGCGAGCATCCCGGCGGGACACAAGCCGATCTACTTCAGCCGGAAGGTTTTCGGTAAAAAATAACTCCCGTCTCTCGTCACGGGACTTTCGGACTTCAACCTTCAGACTTCAGACTTCAGTCTTTAGACTACCCATCTATGTGAAAAACGGGTTGTACTGCTTCTCGTTCCCCACGGTCGTGATGGGACCGTGACCCGAAAGGATCCTGAAGTTGTCACCCAGGGTGAAGATTTTCTGGCGGACCGACTGGATCAGGGTGTTGTAGTCCCCCCCTGGGAAATCCGTCCGACCGATGGAGCCGGCAAAGATGAGGTCTCCCGTAAAAACGAGTTCCGCTTCCGGCATCACCAGGGAAACGCTCCCGGGAGAATGTCCCGGGGTGTGAAGGATCTCGAATTTCAACCCGTCCACCTCCACGACCTGACCGTCCTCCAGAAGAAGATCCGGGGGCGGAGAGTCCTCCGCGTGCATGCCCCAGACCGCGGCGGACTGGGAAATCTTGCCGAGATAATGGGCGTCCTCGGGGTGAATGGCGATCTTCGCGCCCGTCGCCTCTTTGAGCCGCTTGTTGGCCCCCACGTGATCGAAATGCCCGTGGGTATTGAAAATAACCTCTATGGACAGGCCGTGCTCCCGGACGCGGTTCAGAATCCTCTCCGCCTCGTCTCCCGGATCTATCACCACCCCTTTTTTTGAAGCTTCGTCCCCCACGATGTAACAATTCGCTTGAATCGGCCCTACCGGAAATCCTTCCAGAATCATTTTAACTCCTCTATCCTGCCGTTGATTTTTTTCTCCTACGTAACCAACCGGGAAACAATGTTATGATGTGTTGCTTTGAACTCTCCCCTACTCCATTTTGCCCAAGATGGCGCGCGCCACGACGATCTTTTCAATCTCCTTGGCCCCCTCGTATATCTCCAGGATCTTGGCGTCACGGTAGTATTTCTCCACGCCGTATTCCCGGAGATATCCGTAGCCCCCGTGAATCTGGAGAGACTCGTTGGCCACGTAAACCGCCGTCTCCCCGCAGAACCACTTCGCCATGGCCACGAGCCGGTGGTCGGGAATCCCGTTGTCCAGGAGCCAGGCCGCCCGCCAGTAGAGGGTTCGGCACGCCTCGATACGCGTGGCCATCTCGGCGATCTTGAACTGGTTGGCCTGAAAGGCGCCGAGATACTGGCCGAACTGCTTCCGGCTTTTCACGTGGGCGATGGCCTTCTCCAGGGCCCCCTGGGCCGCCCCGACCGCCTGCGCGCAGACGTGGACCCGGGTCACGTTGAAAAACTCCATGAACTGTTTGAAACCGTTCCCCGGGGTTCCGATGAGGTTCTCCTTCGGCACCCGGACATTGCTCAGGGTCAACTCCGCCGTATCCGAGGCCCGGATTCCCAGCTTCCCCTTCAGCTTGTTGGCCTCGAAGCCTTCCCGGTCCGTCTCCACGACGATGACACTGTGGCGCCGATGCCGGTTTTTCTCGTCGGGATTCGTGACACAGAGGATATTGACGTAATCGGCGATGGAGCCGTTGGTGATAAACATCTTGTTCCCGTTGATAATATAGTCGTCCCCGTCCAAGACCGCCGTGGTTGCCGCGCCGGCTACGTCGCTGCCCGCGTCCGGTTCCGTGATGCCGGAGCCCATGATGGCCTTTCCCTCCACGAGGGGCCTCAGGTATCTCTTTTTCTGTTCTTCGGATCCGAATAACTGCACCAACTGTGCCCCGAAGGTCGCCGCCAGGACTGACAGCCCGCAGCCCGGATCGACGCGCCAGAACTCCTCGGAGATGAGGGCGTCCTCCAGGTACCCCAGTCCCGGGCCTCCGTATTCTTCCTTGATGAAAACCCCGACGAACCCGAGTTCACATCCCTTCTTCCAGAGGGCTCTCGGGAACACCTCGTTTTCGTCGCTCTCTTCCATGTAATCGGGGAATTCACCCTCCGCGAATTCCCGTGCCGCTTTGACGATATCTTTCTGCTCATCGGTGAGTGCAAAATCCATTACCTGACTCCTATGCCGTTATGATGTTTTCAAATTCCTTGCGAAACCCGTAAGAGACGTTCCGGGTATCCACGAACAGCCGGCTCATTGAGGCCACCCACCTGTAATCAATCCCGTCGTGGTCGGTCAAAACCAGCACGGCATCCGCCTCGCCGATCGTTTCCTCGTTCAGCGGGGCCGACTTCAGGCCGAAATCGTACTTGCGCGTCCTCGGAATCTCCGGAATATAGGGATCGTGATACGAAACCACCGCCCCCTTCCCCAGGAGCTTGTCGATGATCATGAGGGCGGGGGATTCACGGATATCGTCCACGTTCTTCTTGTAGGCGATTCCGAGAACGAGGATCTTCGCCCCTTTGAGGCTGACCCCTCTTCCGTTCAAACCGTCCATGAGCCTCGAGACCACATAGTCCGGCATGCTCGTGTTGATCTCCCCGGAAAGCTGGATGAACCGCGTCACGAAGTCGTACTCCTTGGCCTTCCAGGAGAGATAAAACGGATCGATGGGGATACAGTGCCCGCCAAGCCCCGGCCCGGGGTAGAAAGGGTGAAACCCGAACGGTTTTGTGGAGGCCGCCTCGATGACCTCCCAGATATCGATTCCCATCCGTGTCGCGAGGACCTTGAGCTCATTGACCAGCGCGATATTGATGCCCCGGTAGATATTCTCGAGGAGCTTGGTAAACTCCGCGACCTCCGTGGAAGAAACCGGCACGACCTTCTCGATGACCTGGCCGTAGAGGGTCACGGCAAGCTCCAGGCAGTTCGGCGTGACCCCGCCCACGACCTTCGGGATTTTCGAAGTGGAAAAGTCCGGGTTGCCGGGATCTTCCCGTTCGGGCGAATAGGCGAGGTAGAAATCCTTCCCCGCCTCCCCGAAGGCCTCGGAAAGGTCCGGGAGCAAAATCTCCTTCGTGGTGCCCGGATAGGTGGTGCTTTCCAGGACCACAAGCTGCCCCGGACGTCCATATTCGGCGATTTCACGGCTGGTGGCGCGGACGTACCGGAGATCCGGGTCCTGATGCCTCGACAGGGGCGTCGGGACACAGATGATGATTATATCAACCTCGGACAAGAGACGGTAATCGTTCGTGGGTACAAACCGTTTTTCTTCAACGAGCGACCGTATTTCGCCGGAAGAGATGTGGGCGATGTAACTTTCGCCACGCTCCAGCATGCCGACCTTGCGGGCGTCGATATCGAAGCCGTAAACCTTGAATCCGCACGATCCAAACCGGATAACGAGAGGCAGCCCCACGTAGCCCATGCCGATGATTCCCACCTTGGCTTCATGGGAAAGGATCATTTCCTTGAATCTATCTTTCATAAAAACTCCTGATCTCCTTGATCACGGTTTCCTGTTCCTCCTCGGTCAGCTCCGGGAAGACGGGGAGGGATAACACTTCCCGCGCCGCCCTTTCCGCGTGAGGGAGTTCCCCCTCCCTGTATCCCAGGTAGCGGAAACAGGGCTGCAGATGAAGGGGAAGCGGGTAATAGACGGCCGCGCCGATGCCCCTTTCCTTTAAATACTCGAGCAGCGCGTCCCGCCGCGGGAAACGTCCCGTGAACTGGTTATACACATGCCCGGCATCTTCCGGTGCACCCGGAAACGAGACCCCGTAGTTTCCAAGGCCGTAGGTTTCAAAGAGCTCCCGGTAGAGGGCCGCGTGCTCCCGGCGTTTCTGCGTCCATTCGTCGAGGAACTTCAGTTTGACCCGCAGGACCGCCGCTTGCAGGGCATCCAGCCGGCCATTGATCCCGACGGTGTGGTGATAATACTTGGGGTAGCTTCCGTGGACGCGGAGCCGCCGGAGCTGCTCGGCCCGGTCCGGGTCCTTTGTGACCACCATTCCCCCGTCTCCCGCCCCGCCGAGATTCTTGGACGGGAAAAAAGAGAAACATCCCGTCGCGCCGACCGTTCCGGCAAAAACCTTCTCGCCGTTGATCTCACGCCACGCCCCGATGGCCTGGGCGGCATCTTCCACGACAGGAATGCCATGCCCTTTCGCTATATTTTCGATCGCACCCATCTCCGCCATCAGGCCGAAGATATGCACCGGCATGATACACACGGTTCGTTCCGTAACCGCCTCCGCCACCGCTTCGGGATCGAGGTTGTAGGTCTCTTCATCGATGTCCACGAAAACCGGAATGGCCTTCAAGCGATGAATCACACCGGCCGTGGCGAAAAAGGTAAAGGGGCTGGTAATGACCTCGTCGCCCTCTTCCACTCCCAGGGCCATCAGCGAAAGGAGGAGGGCGTCCGTTCCGGAAGAAACGCCGACGGCGTGGCCGGCCCGGAACTTCTTCGCGATCTCATCCTCGAGGGCCTTCACCTCGTCCCCGAGAATAAAGGCCTGTTTCTCGAAAACTTCCTTCACGGCCTGGTCAATCAGGGGTTTTATGCGGGCATACTGCCGTTTCAAATCGAGGAGCGGAATCATGATATATCCTAAAAAATTTTGTTCCGACTCTATCCAAAGCCCTCAACCATGTCAACCGTGGAACGAAACGAAAGGCAAAAACGATCATCGACTTGACAGGTATCCGGGTGTTGGGATAGTTTTTTTAGAGTCCACGATACGGTAACGAGGAAACGGATTGAAAATCAACTGCAAGGTTTACTCAAAAGAGAGACAACTCCTGGGGCTGCGGCGGCAGCTGGAAGACCCCAGGCTGGATGAACAACAGCGAGAAACGCTGAAAGAAGAAATCGCCAGGCTTGAAAAGGCCCTGGGGCTCCACGAAGAAAACGCGCGTCCACAAGAAACGTAGACCAAACCAACCCTCTTCCCGGGAAAAATCATGGGACATGCCCTCTTCTCCGACGTGTGCTGGATCATCCGGACGCTGAAAAGCCGGGGCTATCCCGCCTTCATCGCCGGGGGCGCCGTTCGCGATGTCCTGATGGGCCGGCACCCGGAAGACTACGACATCGCCACGACCGCGACACCGGAGGCCGTTCTTTCCGCCTTCCCCCGAACAAAACCCGTCGGCAAGGCCTTCGGGACCACGCTTGTCATCATCGAACACCGCCCCTACCAGATCACCACCCTCCAGTCGAGCGGGGGAACCTACACAGACCTTATCGAGAAAGATATCCTTCGCCGTGACTTTACCGTCAACGCCCTGTTTTGGGACCCCCTTGAAGACCGGATGATCGACATCGTCGGCGGCATGAAGGATCTCAGTCTTCGGCGGCTCCGACCCGTCACGACGGCGGAGAGAATCTTCCGGGACGATCCCATCCGGATGTTGCGCGCCGTGAGAATCGCCCATTCCCTGGGGTTTGCCATCGACTCCACGATTCCCCCCGCCATCCGGAAACACCGGGATCTGATCCACCGCGTCTCCCCCGAACGTATCCAGTACGAGATGACAAGGATACTTTCATCCCCGAACGTTCTGGAGGCGCTCTGTCCCCTCGTGAAGACCCGCCTCCTTTTCGAGATCATCCCGGAGCTGTGGCCTCTCCGCCGCCTGAAGCAGTCGCCCTACCACGATTTCAGCGCCCTGTCCCATACCTTCCGGGTTCTCTACTTCGCCGAGAAGCTCCTCAATGTCTCCCCCTTTCTTCTCAACCCCCACCTGCCCAAGAAACATCTTGTCACCCTTGCCGCCCTCTTCCACGACATCGGAAAACCGGAGACCCACACGACGGATGAAGCGGGAAACCACCACTTCTACGATCACGAGGACGTGGGGGCTCCCAAGGTGATTGAGATCATGAAACGGCTCCGATTCCCCAAGAAAGAGACCCTCCTCGTCAAGAACCTCGTGGAGCGGCACCTCTATCCCCTGCACCTCTTCCGCCACTACAAGGAAAATACCCTCACGCAACGGGCCATCGGCCGATTCCATCGAAAGACGAGACGCTTCCTCTGGCCCCTCCTTTTGCTTTCAAGCGCCGACCAGCTCGCCAAGAGGCGGGGAGGCAACGGCACCTTGTCGCCTGACTGGCTGGAGTTCCTGGACACGCTCACCTCCCCCACGAGTGCGGGAGGGAAATAGGGACTCCGCTCTCCCAAGGGGGCGAAAATGAACAGGACCGGAAAAATCGTCGAATTTCTCGGGCTCAAACGATCCATGATCGCCCTGCTGACCATGGTTATTCTCGTCGGTCTCGGGGAAAAGATGGCGGAACGCTTCCTCCCCATCTACCTCATGGCCCTGGGGGGCGGGGCCCTTTCCATCGGCTTTCTCAACGGCATGGACAACCTGCTGGGCGCCCTCTACGCCTATCCCGGAGGTTACCTAAGCGATCGATTCGGCTATAAGCGCGCCCTCATCATCTTCAACGTCATCGCCCTGATCGGCTATCTCATTGTCATCTTCTTCCCTTACTGGATCGCGGTCATCATCGGCGCCGCTTTTTTTCTCTCCTGGACGGCTATCTCTCTGCCGGCCAGCATGAGCCTGGTATCCAGCGTCCTTCCTATGAACAAACGCACCATGGGGGTCTCCCTCCACTCGTTCGTCCGCCGGATTCCCATGGCCCTGGGACCCATCATCGGCGGCGCTTTCATCACCCTCTACGGAATCAGGACGGGTATCCGGATCGCGTTCGGCATCGCCTTTATCCTTGGCATCGTTTCCCTCGTCGTGCAGCAGGTCCTCATCGAAGACACCCGACAGGGGGAAAAGGCGGAGATCAGTCCCATCAGGATGTTCGCCTTTATGCAGCCCGCGCTCAAGTGGCTTTTGCTTTCGGATATTCTTGTTCGTTTCTGCGAACAGATCCCCTACGCCTTCGTCGTGGTCTGGTGCCTGAAAAACGTGGGAATCAGCGCCGTCGATTTCGGGTTTCTCACGGCGATCGAGATGGTCACCGCTATGCTGATCTACATCCCCGTGGCCTACTTCGCGGATAAAAGCTCGAAAAAGCCCTTCGTCGTGACCACGTTCCTCTTTTTCAGCGCCTTCCCGCTCGTTCTTATCTTCTCGAGGTCTTTCCCGCCCTTGTTCTTGCCTTCATCATCCGGGGACTGAAAGAGTTCGGGGAACCCACCCGCAAGGCCCTGATCATGGACTTGGCGCCGGAAGGGAAAAAGGCGGGAATCTTCGGCCTCTACTACCTCATCCGGGACGTGATCGTCTCGTTTGCCGCCTTCGGCGGTGCCTTCTTATGGGAAATTTCTCCTCGGACGAATTTTCTTGCCGCCTTCGGTTTCGGTCTTTTGGGAACCTTTATCTTCGCCAAGTTCGGGAAAGATCTATCGGACATCAGTCAAAAATAACATCGTATTCCTTCTGCCAGGTGAGCATGCCTCCAATGACACTATAGACATGTTTGTATCCTTTTGACTTCAGAAAGGAAGCGGCAATGTTAGAGCGGTATCCAGACCTGCAAATGATGCTGATGTGGGCGTCTTTCTCTGCGTATTCCTCGAGACCACCTTCAAGGATATCATGGATCGGCACATGAAAGGCGCCTTCAACATGCCCTTCATCCCATTCTTCCACGGTCCGGACGTCGATCAAGGCATGATCATCATACTTACTCAACACGTTCTTCAGCGCGTGAATGGAAATTTGCGGCAGAAAGCCTACCTCCTGGCCCGATAAAACCCAATCTGTGATCCCGAGACTGTACCCATAGATGTTATCATACCCGGCCCTGCGAAACATGGTCACGGCCTTCTCCGTGTCCCCCTCGCCGGAAGAAATAAGGATCAGGTGCTTCTCGGGATCGACTATGTCTCCCAGCCAGGACGGCGAAGAGGGAGACAGTCCGATGTTGATGCTCCCAGGGATGTGAGCGCCCCCGAAACATGCCGCTTCCCTCAGATCGATGATGGCAAAACCTTCTCCCCTACCCCTTTCAATATCCGCAGCACTAAGGGGATAAACCGGGGGAAGCGTCTTCAGTGGCTTCGCTCCCCCTAAGTTGGTCTTGATAACGTAAGAAAAATTTTTAGGGCGTCTGGGAATGGAGGATCTAATTTCCTTTCTGAACCTATTGAACTCGAGTGAAAAGTAGGGATTCGTTTTCCGTTCATACCCAAGGGTGGAGGAAGGTTTCGAACTAATGCCTTTCCCGCACGCCGATCCCTCTCCATGCGCCGGATAGATTTCGACCTGATCCTCAAATCTTCCCAACTTCTTGTGGAGGCTGTCGTAGAGGTTTTGGATCTGCTCGTCCAGGAGCTCTTCTCCTGCCAGATCTGGTCGGCCCACGCTCCCCACGAACAGGAGATCCCCCGTCAGGATCATTTGAACCATTTCGCCTCGCGACAGATCCGAAACGGCAAGGGAAATAGAGGTGGGAGTGTGTCCAGGGGTCGAGATAACATCGATCTTTACTGAACCAAAACTGATCACCTGACCCTCCTTTAAAAAGGAGGCGTCATACGTCACCGGCGTCCCCTCGCCGATGTAGATGGGTGCCCCTGTCTCGATCTGGAGTTCTTTAGCCCCGGAGACATGGTCCGCGTGGACATGGGTTTCGATGATTCCCGCAATTCTCATCTTCTCCCGCCGCGCCGTGTCGAGATAATCCTGAATGTCCCGTTTCGGATCCACCACGACTGCCTGAGAAATCCTCGGGCACCCGATCAGATAGGACAGACACCCCAGCCCTTCGACCTTAAACTGTTTGAAAAACATCCTCGTCCCCCTTCTTGTCCTGATATCGTATCAATCCAGTTTAATCATTACAAGGTTGGGAACCGAGATCATCACCGCTGGAGGTTTCAAACTTATGCTGTCTGTTTTCTGACCCAGAAATAGGCGAGCGCCGTCTGGGCCGCCGAGAGGCCGATGAAATAGACCACCCAGGCGGGAAATCCGAAGACAAGCCCGGAGGGCTTCCCCCATCTCCAGAAATCCATGGCAAGGATGAAAATCGCCAGGAACC
>CAZKUZ010000071.1:0-2996 GCA_964556045.1 uncultured Thermodesulfobacteriota bacterium
TTTCGGTGTCCAGTTTAAGGGCGTCCATCAATTTCCACATCTTGATGGTTTCGATCTTTTCCATCATTCGATGGCGGTCACGATTGGGTTTGGCCCATCCGGAAGTGGATGTTGCGATGAGCAGGAAGAGAAACGCACCGATGATAAGGCCTATCCTTGTTCCGGGATTGATCTGTTTCATGGAATCCTCCTTTTGGGGTTTTGTTTTTTACCTGATTAGACACAAGGGGCCGGAAAAGGTTTAGCCCGTTTTTGGATCTTTGTGTTCAAACGTGTTCTCTTTGTGTTATGGAGGGGGTGAGGGATTGGGTGATGCTGAGAATCAATGATGTTATCCTGATGGTGGTGATCTTCGGCTCTATGGCCGGAGGGATTTTCGTGCCTTCCACGGGGAGGTTTCTCCAGCCCTACCCCCTCTATTTTATGATGTTTCTCCTTTTTTTGAGTTTCCTGTCCATTGATATGGGGGATATTCGAGACATTCTCGTGAAACAGTGGGGCGTCACGGTATGGCTGACGTGTTTTAAACTGATAGTCCTGCCTTTTATCGTGTTTTTCGCGCTGAAGGCGGCCTTTCCCTCGTTTGCCGCTGCGGGGCTGCTCCTCAGCGGGGTGTCAAGTGGGGTGGTGGCCCCTTTTGTGGCGACCCTCGTGGGAGCGGATGAGGCCCTGGTGCTGCTTCTGGTGGTTACGACGTCTCTATTGATCCCCTTCACGCTGCCCCTTATGGTCAAACTCCTCGCCGGGAGGTCTATGGAGATCTCCCTCTTCGCCATGATGAAGATGCTGGGAATGGTGATCTTTGTCCCCATTGCCGTGGTGGAGTTTCTGAGGCGGACATGGCCCCCTGTTCCCGCTTTCCTTTTAAAACACCGCTTCCCCATTTCACTTGTTATTTTCGCGGCCATTAACCTGGGTATCTTTTCGAAGTATTCTTCCTACTTTCATCAGAAACCGGGAACCATCCTCTACGCCGGTGTGATTGCCTTTTTACTCAGCGGTATCTATTTCGTGGCGGGTATTGGAGCCATGTGGCGATCGAGCGCGAGGGATCAGGTGGCCACCGCGATCATCCTGGGGAACATGAACAACGTGCTCATTATCGTTTTTTCCGCTCAGTTTTTTGGGCCGATAGAGGCGACTCTGGCGGCGATGTACATGATTCCGTTTTTTGTGATCATTTTCCCTCTCAAAATGTATCTGCAATGGCGGGTGCGAAGATGAGGTTTCGGATCCCGTATTTGACTCATTCGATAAACGTTGTTATTTTATAACAAAATAAACAAAAGGAGCAGAAAGATGGAAATGAGTAATATGGACGACTATGGAAATTTACCGGCCCTGCTCGGGGACTTGCATAAAAACTGGGGCTGGATTCTGGCTCTGGGAGTGGTTTTTGTAATCCTCGGCGTGATTGGTCTTGGAATGACCATGTTCCTCACGCTGGTAACCGTCCTCTATTTCGGGATTCTTATTCTGATTGGTGGCGTGGTCCAGGTAGTGAGGGCGTTTAAGACGAAGGGTGAGGGGAATATGGCCTTTCATCTCGTCATGGCGGTCCTCTACGGGTTGGCTGGCGTGGTTATCATCCAGCATCCGAAGCTCGCCTCGGCCTTTTTCACGGCGGTGATTGCCTTTGTCCTGATCATCCAGGGGGCGATGCGGGCTTTTTTGGGATTTCGTCTGCGTGAGCATATAGATTCTTGGTTCTGGCCCTTCCTGGCGGGATTAATTTCCGTCTTTCTGGGCTTGATTATCCTGGCGCATTGGCCTATTTCCGGCCTCTGGGTCATCGGCCTGTTCATCGCCGTGGAGATGATAGTCCAAGGGTGGACCTACATCATGCTCGGACTGGCCGCGAAGTCCGCCGTCAAGTAGAGGCATTTTAATCAGAAAATAGGAGAATGGAGATGATTCAGAGTAACAGGGGATTCACCTGGGGAGTTTTCTTGGTTTTGGCGTGCTTTTTGATTGCCTCTTTCGCGGGTTGTTCGAGCAAAGCGGGAACCGGCGCCCTGGCGGGGAGCGGGATTGGCGCCCTGGCGGGGCAGATCATCGGGCACGATACGACCAGCACCCTCATCGGGGCTGGGATTGGAACGGGAGCTGGCTATATCATCGGGAACGAGATGGACAAAAAGAAGGCGGCGCAACAGCAGGTTGCGAAGACCTTCGCCCCTCTCGGCGGAACGACGTGGAAGGTCGTTTCCATAACCCCCGCGAACAAGGCGCCAAAGTTTGCTTCCAAGACGGTGGTCTTTCGGAACGACGGGAAGGTGGTGACCACCACGGTCTATCCCAACAAGAGCAAGGACGTGACCACAGAGAATTATCGCGTGACGGGAGATACCCTGATCATCAACCGCCGCGGATATCTGGTGAATTACAAGTTCAACATCAAGGGCAACACGATGGTCGCGACGGCCCAGAACGTAAAGATCACTCTGAAACGTTTGAAGTAACGCTTGTCGAATCGCTGGGTGAGAAAGCTCTCCCTGTTTACGGAACGGACGGAATCAGCAGGGCCGACGGGACAAACAAAAAGTGTAAGGTCGCGATTTTCTCTTGACGACGATGGGGTTTTACGCTATAAATTAACCAGGTGCCGAGTTAGCTCAGTCGGTAGAGCAGGGGACTGAAAATCCCCGTGTCCGTGGTTCGATTCCGCGACTCGGCACCATTTTTGTGTCCGTTTCCCGTGCCCCCGTGCCTCTTCCGAGGACTTGCCAAAATATCTCCTTTGGTTCATAATCGCGGGTGTCGTTTCATCATAAAATCCGGGACTACGCCGTTCCCCTAAACGTATTTGCCGTAAGTCGCCTGGGCCTTTTTTTGTTGGTCTATATAACCTTGGTCTTTTTCCCCATCCGGGAGGGACGGCAATACTGGCATGGTTTCCGGGACAATCGCTTTCTTGACGGATGGACGCGGTTCGATTCGGGCTGGTACGTCCGAATCGCGCGGTTTGGCTATAAAAACATCCCTACAGGTAACGG
>CAZKUZ010000072.1:0-3377 GCA_964556045.1 uncultured Thermodesulfobacteriota bacterium
TGGACTGGTAGGCGGCCACCCTGAAGGTCGTGGCGAGGGTCAGTTCCAGCCCCCCGGCGACGCACGCCCCGTGAATCGCGGAGATGGTCGGCTGGGGGAGCATCTCGATGGCATTGATGACGCGGTTCAACTTGAGGAGAAAGGTTCGGGCGTTCAGGGGATTATAGGTAACCCCCTTCATCTCCACCCCGGCGCAGAAGGCCTTTCCCTCTCCCCTGAAGATCACCACCCGGATTTGATCGGGGCGATCCCTGAGATCTCCGATAACCGCCTCAAGCTCGTCGAGCATCCCGTCCGTCAAGGTATTCAGCCGATCCGGGCGGTTGAGGTGAATGCTCATGATCGGGCCCTTTTCCGACACGCGTATCGTTTTTTCCGACATTCCCCTACCCCAGCGTCAAAGGTTATTTTCCTATCTGATACTCTTTGATCTTGTATTGAAGTGAACGAAGCGTGATCCCGAGAGACTCGGAGGCCTTCTTCTTGTCGCCCCCCGTCTTCACGAGAACGTGCTGAATCATCTCCTTTTCCAGGCGGCGCCGCGCCTCCCGCAACGTGGTGGCCTCCTCGAAGAAATCCCCCCAGCGCCTGTTTTTCACGGACGTCAACTCTTCCGGCAGATCGAAGAGATTCAAGACCTTGCTCTCCGCCATCAAAACGGCGCGTTCCATCACGTTCTCGAGTTCCCTGATGTTCCCGCGCCAGGAATACGACGTGAAGAGATCAATCACCTGGGGATCCACCCGGGCCACGAACTTCCCGTACCTCTCGGAAAACTTCTTGAGGAAATGTTCCACCAGGAGAGGGATATCCTCCGCGCGCTCCCGGAGGGGAGGAACGGGGATATGGATCACGTTGAGACGGAAAAAGAGATCGCTCCGGAATCGCTTCTCCTCGACGGCCCTGTTCAGATCCTGGTTTGTCGCGGCGATGATCCGGACATCCACCTCCCGCTCCGCCGTTTCTCCGAGCCGTCTTATCCGCCCGTCCTGCAAAAAGCGCAGCAGCTTTACCTGGATGGAGAGGGGAAGGTCCCCGATTTCGTCCAGAAAGAGGGTTCCCCCGTGGGCCTCTTCCAGCAGGCCCTTTTTGTCCGCCCGCGCATCCGTAAACGTCCCCTTCTTGAAGCCGAAAAGCTCGCTCTCCAGGAGGGGCTCCGGCAAGGCGGCGCAGTTGATGGGAACGAACTGCCTGTCGCGGCGGGGGCTCCTCATGTGGATCTCCCGCGCCACCAGCTCCTTGCCCGTCCCGCTCTCCCCGGTAATCAAGACCGTGGAATCGTACTGCGAGATGCGCTCGATCAGGGCGCGAAGGCGGCGCATGGGCGGGCTGTCACCAACCATGAGGCCCGTTTCCTCGCGGGACTCGTTCAACTGTCTTCGAAGCTGGGCGTTTTCGTCTTTCAAAGACAGATGTTCCAGGGCCTTCCGAATGGTCAGGAGGACCTCGTCGGGCTGAAAGGGCTTCGAGATATAGTCGTACGCCCCCATCTTCATGGCGGCCACGGCGGTCTCAATGGTGCCGTAGGCCGACATCATGATCACGATGGGGCGGTAATTCCGCGGTGATACCGCTTCCAGAAAAGACATGCCATCCATCCTGGGCATGCGGATATCGCAGAGGATGAGGTCCATGTCGGTGGATCGGATCAGCGAAAGCGCCTCCTCTCCGTCGCCCGCCTCGTAGACCCGATAGCCCTCCCGGGAAAGGAGGATCTTCATCATATGACGGAGATTTTCTTCGTCGTCCACTACCAGTATTTTCTTTGGTTCCAAGGCCATTTCCCGGGCTTTACCGTTGCATAATTTTTAAAAATCCTATATTAAAAACGCACCTTTGTAAAGAAATATGGGAGTTCGATTCCATGAAAAGGCGTTTAAAGGCCGTTCTTCTTCTCTTTTCCCTGCTCCTGGTGTTCGGGTGCGCCCCGAGCGCCACCGTCCGGAACCCCCGGGGCGATTCGATCGATGTCAAGCTCCTGGAGCCTTATAACGGTCCGAAGGCGAGAATCGCCGTGGCACACTTCGACGCCAAGGCGGGAAAGGTTCCCCCGGAGGTGGCCGACGGGCTCTCGGACATGCTCGCCACGGCCCTGGTGAACACCAACCGCTTCATCGTCCTCGAACGGGACGCGTTGAAGGACGTGATACGGGAACAGGATCTCGGGGCCTCCGGGAGGCTCAGCCCCAAATCGGCGCCTGCCATCGGACAGATCGAGGGTGCCGAGCTCCTCGTCATGGGAGCCATTACCGAATACGAACCCATGCATTTTTCTTTCGGAGGTGTCACTCTTGGTCTCCTGACCGGGGCTACCTCCGTCATTCTGAACCAGAAGAACAGCCACATCCCTCTCGGCGCGGTCATGTATACCGACGCCTACATCGGCGCGGATATCCGGGTCGTCGATACCCGTACCTCGCGCATCCTGTTTTCCGCCTCTTTCAGCGCGAACGCCAAGGATTTCGGCGGGGGAATTATCGGGTTCATCGGGGGCGGGAAAACGAGGGTTCCTCTCGGGTTCGGAGGGTTTCAGCACACGGGGATCAAGCTGGCCATGAGGGCCCTCATCGAAAAGGCGGTCGCCTTCATCGCCCAGAACACCCCCGGCAACTTCTATCATTACGTGGGAAACACGATGCCGGTGCCCCAACTGGTCGCCATTCACGCGGTTCCCTACGGGCGTGCCCTCCTCAAAGCCTATCCCCCGAAAAGCGAGTACGTCTTCGATAACATCGGGGCCTGGAGGAAGTTTGCAAGGACCTACTTCAAAAATTACCGTTCGATCCACGTCTCACCCGACCTTTTCAAGGAAGAAAAGCTGATCGCGGTATTTCCCAAGACAAAAAAGTTAAACGCCGACGTGGAGATAAGGAAGGCCATCGATCGTGTTTCATTCATCGAGGTGATTCTGACGGAGCGGGATGTGCCCCCGCCCAAGGTGGAGAAAGGAGAAAAGATTCCCCTTTCCTACACGCTGGCGAGCATCCCGGCGGGACACAAGCCGGTCTATTTCAGTCGCAAGGTTTTCGGTAGAAAATAACTCCCGTCTTTTGTCACGGGACTTTCGGACTTCAACCTTCGGACTTCAGACTTCAGACTACCCATCTATGTAAAAAACGGGTTGTACTGCTTCTCGTTTCCCACGGTCGTGATGGGACCGTGGCCCGAAAGGATCCTGAAATTGTCACCCAAGGTGAAAATCTTCTGGCGAACCGATTGGATCAGGGTATTGTAGTCCCCCCCGGTGAAATCCGTCCTTCCGATGGAGCCGGCAAAAATGAGGTCCCCCGTAAAGACGAGTTCCGCCTCCGGCATCACCAGGGAAACGCTCCCGGGAGAATGCCCCGGGGTGTGAAGGACCTCGAATTTCAACCCGC
>CAZKUZ010000073.1:0-6678 GCA_964556045.1 uncultured Thermodesulfobacteriota bacterium
CCGTAGAACTTGTTTGTCTAATTCTTTTTCGTTCGTCATGAGCCGAACTAACCTTTTTTTAGTTTTTTACTTTTCCGCGACCTTGGGTTTGGGCAGTGGTTCGATGGCCTTCAGAGCACGCTCGATCTCCGCTTCGGGCAGTTCGTAGTCATTGAGCTTGCCGGAGAAGTAGGCGTCATAGGCCGCCAGGTCTACCAGTCCGTGACCGCTCATGTTGAAGAGGATGACCTTTTCCTTGCCTTCTTCTTTGGCCTTCTTGGCTTCCTGAATGACCGCGGCGATGGCGTGGTTGGTTTCCGGAGCCGCGATGATTCCCTCGGTCCTCGCGAAGGTGACACCCGCTTCGAATGTTTCGAGCTGATGGATCGCTCGGGGTTCGATGATGCCGTCGAGGACCAACTGGCTGACGAGAGGCGCCATGCCGTGATACCTGAGGCCGCCGGCGTGAATCGGGGCGGGGATGAAGTCGTGTCCCAGGGTATGCATCGGGAGCAGCGGTGTCATCTGGACGGTGTCTCCGAAGTCATAGGCGAAGGGTCCCCGTGTCATGGTGGGGCAGGAGGTGGGCTCCACCGCGATGATCTTGATGTCTTTTCCGAAGATCTTGTCCCTGGCGAAGGGGAAGCTCAGTCCGGCGAAGTTGCTCCCGCCGCCGGCGCAGCCGATGACGATATCGGGATAGTCTCCGACCTTTTCGAGCTGTTTCTGTGCCTCGAGACCGATGATGGTCTGATGGAGCATGACGTGGTTCAGCACGCTTCCAAGGGCGTATTTGGTGTTTTCGTCCGAGACGGCGGCTTCCACGGCCTCGCTGATGGCGATGCCGAGGCTGCCGGGCGTGTCGGGATCTTTTTCAAGAATCTTGCGGCCCGCTTCGGTCTGGGTGCTTGGGCTTGCGTAACAGGTGGCCCCCCAGGTGTTCATCATCAGGCGGCGATAGGGTTTTTGCTGATAGCTGATCTTCACCATCCAGACCACGATCTCGATGCCGAACATGGCGCCGGCGAAGCTCAGGGCGCTTCCCCATTGGCCCGCGCCGGTTTCCGTGGTGATCCGCTTGGTTCCCGCGATTTTATTAAAGTAGGCCTGCGCGACGGCCGTATTGGGCTTATGGCTTCCCGGAGGGCTGTAGCTTTCGTTCTTGTAGTAGATCCTGGCTGGGGTATCCAGGGCCTTCTCCAAGGCGTATGCCCTTACCAAAGGAGCCGGACGCCAGATGCTCAAAACCTCAAGAACCGGTTCGGGAATATCGATCCAGCGTTCGGTGCTGACTTCTTGCTCGATGAGGTTCATGGGGAATATCGGAGCCAAGTCTTCCGGCCCGATGGGTTGGCCTGTTCCGGGATGAAGGGGCGGCTGCAAGGGGGTAGGCATGTCAGCAGCAATGTTATACCATTGCCGTGGCATCTCATCTTCGGTTAGCAAGATTTTCTTGACCTCCATAAAAACCTCCTTTAGGTAAGGGTTAAAAATAAAAAAAGGGTCTTGTGTTTCAAGACCCTTTCTTCCCAAGATTTCAGGATACCTGCCAGTGCCATCTGTATCCTTTCGTCAGCCAACTTTTTTCAAAACAAACATTCATCAGCCATGGACGGTAACATAATAAAAACATGTTTGTCAAGAAAAATTTGTGCGGATATCTGAAAGGATGATTTTAAATTCCGTAATTCGATGGTTGAATGTAAGCTGTTGTAATTATAAATATTATTATTGGTAAAAAGTGTTTGAATATGGGTATAGTTAAGTTGCGTTATAGGTAAAACCCGTCGTGAGGAAGCGGGGTTTGGATAACGGGTGCCTTTAATTAGGGAAAAATTTTTAAACGAAAGTTGAAAATGGTATGGCGTGATCGTTGCGGCCTTGCCAGACGACATTGACACGGAAGCTGTTCGGGGGTACGGTTGGGACCCGAAAAACGAGAGAGGAGGATCCGGGAAATGCCGAAAGCGGAAGGCAAAATCGTGGCGTGGGTCTCGGAAGAGGCCATTCGCGCGGAATGGCTTGAGACCTTGCCGTATTCTGGAAGCCCACAGTTGGTAACGTACGAGACGGATGAATTCTCTGCCGTGTGCCCTTTTTCGGGCCTGCCCGATTTGGGACGCTTGACGATACAGTATGTACCCGATAAGGCCCTTGTTGAACTTAAGTCCTTGAAATATTACATCGTGTCATACCGCCAGGTGGGAATTTATCAAGAAAACGCGACGGATCGAATCTACCGGGACCTGTGGGAGCTTTTGAAGGCGAAATACTTGAAGGTTGTGCTTGAGTACAAGCCTCGCGGCGGCTTTGTCGCTCGATGTGAGAAGGCGAGCGCTTCCCCCGAGGCATTGGAAGAAATCCTCTATTCGGCCTTGGGAGCTTGATGTCACTCCATATCCCCGGCTCGACAAAAGAAGACAAATACGCGATGCTGATGGCCGCCTTTGTGCTGGCCCTGGGGGCGGCCAATGTTATCGCCTCGAAAATCATTGTTCTTTTCGGTATTGCCGCGCCGGCGGGGATCATCGTGTACCCCTTGACCTTCATGATGACGGACGTGGTCTCCGAGGTCTATGGAAAGGCCAAGGCGAAGCGGGTCGTATGGACCGGATTCGCGATGATGGTTTTGCTCCTGGTGATCACGAGGATCGCCATCTGGCTTCCCCCCGCGCCGTTTTATCGGGAACAGGAGGCCTTTCGGAAGATTTTTGACGCCTCTTCCCGGATCATTCTCGCTTCGCTGATCGCCTATCTCGCGAGCCAGACATGTGACGTGGCGTTGTTCCACTTCTGGAAAGGAGTGACGAATGACCGGCATCTCTGGATCCGCAACAACCTTTCGACGATAACCTCGCAGCTCATTGACACGGTTCTTTTCATCTTTATCGCCTTTTACGGGATTTATAATGTCTATGACTGCCTTCGTCTTATCGGGGGACAGTATCTGTTTAAGTTCGTTTTTGCGATCTTGGACACGCCCTTCGTCTATTTGGGGGTCTGGTGGGCGAGACGGTAGGGGCGGAGGCCAGAGATCAGTGATCAGAGGTCAGAAGTCAGAGGTCGGGGGCAGGGGGTGTTAGCCGCCGTTTTGTGTGGCAGGAACGGGTTCCCAGTTCCCGAGGGCTTCCGGGACATCAAGGTGTTCGATGCGCGGGTAGCTTTTGAAGTAACCGGCGAACATGGCGAAATCCCGTTCCGACGGGGCGTGAGTTCGAAAGTAGGTCTTTTTCATTGGTGGGTCGAGAAACCCGCCCTTTTCCATGACGGGAACCCCGTTTTTGATCAAGGTATGGCAGCGGCTGAGGGCTTCTCCGAGAGGCAAGCTGTCGTCTGATTTGTAGAGCGCCACGTCCCCCTGGGCGCCGATTCCCAGGTGTCCTTTCTGTTTCAGCCCCAGGAGGGTGGCGGGCAAGACCCGGGTCTGCTTCACGAAGTCCGATATGGAATAGGACGTGTCCGTCTCGAAGAGTCTTTGGAAGATCTTTGGGTAGTGCGTCTTCGCTTGGGCCCCCAGGCAGAGAGATGAAAAGGCGATGTGGTCCCTGAAATCGGCGGAGGCGGCCAGGGTGGCGACAAAGTCGCTTTGGGATTTGGGCGGGACCTTGAGGTAGCGAAGGGGGCTGTGCATGCCCACGTGGGCGGATAGCTCTTCTCCTTCCCCTATCTCCGCTTCGATTTTGAGTTGACTGTGTGGTGCCTGGGGCGTGAGGCCGATGTCGCAGATGATTCCTTTGTTGGCAATGAGATTCGAGACTTGCTTAAAGGCGTATTCCCCATCGATGGCTCGTCCTACGTGACTGTAATAGAGATGTGGAATCTGGGGAAGGTCTTCGTCGAGGAGCCGGGAGGTCAGCTCGACGAGGAGAGGGAACTTGAGGGAGAATTGGGATAGGTAGCCGATGACCCTTTGCGCCAGGATGTTGTACCGGGCGAGGTTGCTTTCCTTGAAGTGGGCGCTGGTCTCGGGCAGGCGGATGTTCAGCGCGCGGAACCGATGGGCGCAGGTCGCAAGAAAACGGACCGTCCATTCCGGGGGAATGTTGGAACCGATCAAGGTGCCGAATTCCCGAAGGGTCAGGCAGAGAGAGGCGGAGGTGTCCTGGTAGGGCAGGGAAGAGAGGTAGTGGTGGACTCCCGGGGCCGTGGTCGGGAACATCATCGATTCATGGAGGTGCGTGTATCCCATGGCGGCGTAGTGCCGACTGATCTCCTCGGGAATGGGAAAATTTTCCTTGAGGCCGTAGAAGAAAAGGCCATAGGTGGCAAGCTGGGTTCCCGTCTCGATGCCTCCGGGCAGTGCCCAAAACCCGGTACCATCGATTTCCCTGTCCGGCTTTTTGAAGGGTTTGGAGATCAAACCGTCCTGGATGTAGATGTTCCGGACCTCGCCCTCAATATGGTTTCGCGGGTCGTAAACTTTCGCGTTTTTGATGACGAGTTTCATGGTCTCTTGACTCGACTCCTCACAGGAAGGTTAGGGCCTTCATGGGACAGAGGTCCACGCACGCGTTGCACGTGGGGGCGTCCGGGACGACCCGGCGGCAGGCGTCGGGGTTTTTGATGGTGATGAGGCCGTCCACGATGGCGATGACGGGGGATTCGACGCGCCTTGAGCCTTTTCCGTTGGCAAGCTCCTGGCTTTTTTCCAGGCTGATCTCACACACGGCGGCGCAGATTCCGCAGCCGTCGCACTTGTCCCGATCGATGCTCAGGCCGGTGGCTTCCCTCTCCCCTTTGTCTCCGAAGGCTTCCTTCAGTCTTTGGTAGGCGTCGGCGTATTTCTCTTCCTCTACGAGGGGAGGGCAGTCTTCGGGTTTGGCCTTTCCGGTCAGGAGGGCGGACGCGAAAGCCATGCAGACCATCCCGCATTTGCGGCAGTTGGTTCGGGGAAGTAGCCGGTAGACGTCGAGAACTTTCATGTCCGCCATTTTACCCGATCCTTTCTTCGATGGCCGTTAACACGGACAGGTCGGTTGGTTGGGCCGTGGGGAGGATTTTTCTGAGCCAGACGGACACGCCGTCCAGTCGGAAGGCGAGCCCCTCGGCCTCGATGCCGGTCATGGCGACGGGAATGACGAGGGAGGCGTTGTGGGTGGTTTGGTTCTGCAGCGCGGAGATGGCAATGACGGGGAGGTTGAGGGCCTTTATCGAAGATAGCTGTTCTTCCTTGAAAAACCAGAACGGGTCGGAGCCCACGCAAAACAGGACATCCCCATCCTCCGGCCGGTAGGTTTGAAGGTCTCCCTCGAGTAAGGGGGACTCGACGGGATCGATTCCTCGAAGGATAAAGGCCTGATAGAGTCCAAGGGCGTTGAAATCCGAGATGACGGGGAGTAAGGCGCAGGGCGTTCGGCGCTGGATGACATTGCATAGTCGAACGAGTCCGTCCATCATGGCCTGAGGATCTTTTTGGTAGGCGATGCCCCGTCCGGCGAAAAGGGCGACGAAAGGACTGGCTTCAATGGCGCGAACCACGTTTTCCAGATCCTTGGGAATGGAGAAGGATTCTTCCTCGATAATCTCCGTCATGGTTTGAAGTCGCTCCAACTCGTTGTCGACGTCAATGGGAATGCGCTGGGCGAATCCGCTCATGTCGTTTTCATAGGGGTCCGCGTAGAAGACCTTTCGGCCTATGTGGCGGTCCGGCGCGTTGATCCCGGCGACGAAGACGGCATATCGGGATGACAGCCTTGGGCAGCTATGAAGGGGATTGGCGCCCCAGAATATGATGGTTGTTGCCAACTGCCGGATCTCTTCGAGGGTTGCCATTCGGTAGGGCTGCGATTTTATGGCCTTGAAAAAGGGGCCAAGCAGCATCCCTTCGGAAGGAAAAACCAGGGATTCAAGCCGCTTGATGAGGGAAACGGCCTTGAGCTGCGCGTCGAACGTCGTTTGGCACAATCCGAAAAACACGACTCGTTTCGCGCCTTTGAGAAGGGACGAGGCGTCTTTGTATGCTTCATCGAATGAAATGGGGAGAATATTTCCCGAAGGTTCTGTCCTGGAAGGAAAGACGAGTTTGGCGTGCTTGGGCTCCCGGAGGAATCGGTGGCCCAGGTGAAACTTCGATAATCCCCAGGAACAGGAATTGAAGATTTGAACGACACGGTCTTCCCGTAACGTGAGATCGATATCTTCGCAAAGGCATCCGCATCCCGGACACACGGCGGAGTCAAAAGGTTCACCTTCGGCTTCGTGAAAACGGTCTTCCTCTTTGATAATCGCGTCTTCAGGCAATGTTCATTCCTTCCCGCAGATGTCTTTCGAGAACCCTTGTTGCTGCCTTGTTTGGGCGTTTCTTCCCTAACCAATCACATAGGTCTTGTCAAGGAAAAAGAAGTTTCTGTCCCGATGAGGAGCGGGAAGGGCTCTCCAGGGACGCTTTTTATTTGTTGGGCCAGATGAAATGGTGGAAAACGGGGATTCTATACGTCGTGATACGTCGAGGGATCGCGTCTGTAATAGTTTAGAATTTTTCTACTTATCAGACCATCCAGGGGAAAAATTTGACTTAAGTCAAAGAAAATGGCGTTTGATTTTTGTAAAAAAGTCTTGACATTAAGGTGTAAAAGTTTATTATATGAACTGGAAGGTAATTAATTTGGACGTATGTCTCGGGAAACCTAACAAAGCAACATAAAAAACTTGGAGAAGAAAGGAGGAGTATATGGTGCGAAAAGGGATTTATTTCATTGT
>CAZKUZ010000074.1:0-3167 GCA_964556045.1 uncultured Thermodesulfobacteriota bacterium
TTTCAGGGTATCCTTGATCCCCTGCTCGATCTCCTCCACGGTAAAGGGAATCTCCATCTCGCCGATCTTGGCGGAATTGAGCAGTCGAACGACGTGGTCCCTCAACCGAAAGACGGCTGAACGGCCATCCGCGCACTCGTAGCATCGAATCCCTTCAAAGACACCAAGGCCATAGTGAAGTGTATGCGTAAGGATATGGACATTGGCGTCATCCCAGGCAATCAGCTTGCCATCTTTCCATATTTTTTCCGCTTTCTGTACCATAACAGCCTCCTTCCGGTCTCTTTTTCACGACAAATATAAACAATCTCTTCTGAAATTGCAATGAATAAACCTCATCCCTGAACGTCTAAATAACAAAGAAAACAAAAAAGGAGCCAGCCATGAAACGACTCGTGATTTTGATCGTATTATTGGGATTCCTTTCCGCGGGTATTTCCGGATGTAGCACAATGAACAGCATGAACAATACCCAGAGGGGTGCCCTTTACGGCGGCACGCTTGGCGCCATCGGCGGCGCGGTCATCGGCAACAACCTGAATCACAAGCACAAGGACAGCGTGCGGAACGGGGCCATCCTCGGCGCGCTCGCCGGCGCATTGGGCGGCGCGGTGATCGGGCACCAGATGGATCAGCAGGGCGGCACCGGCTATCACTATTAATCATCGCGCGGCGGGCGTTTCGCCGGTCCCGGAAGTCTATTGGGAGAGATGGGAAACGATCTGCCGAATCAGGCCGTCGATGGTATAGACGGGAGCCTCCACGTGCACCGGCATTCCATAGTCCCGCAGGGTCTGGCTGGTGATGGGTCCGATGGAGGCAATCCGAATCGACTCGGGAAGCGCCCGAATCGCCTCCCTTCCCCCCAGGATCTCCACGAAATTGTGGACCGTGGAGGAGGCCGTAAAGGTAATAACGTCCACCTCCCCTGAAAGAATAGCTTCCTTCACCTCGGGGTCAGGATCCTCCATGACCGTTTCATACACCGGGATGACATCGACCTGATGCCCCCGATTCCGCAGGGATTCCGGCAAGACCTCCCGGGCCACCTTCGCCCGGGGAAAGAGGATTTTTTTGCTTTCCCCTTCGGGAAAGACCTCCAGCAGTCCTTCCGCCTTGTAGTCCTTCGGGACGAGATCGGCCCGAAGGCCGTAAGACTCGAGCTCCTTCGCCGTCTGGGGCCCGATGGCGGCGATAAGCTTTCCGCCCAGGACCCGGACATCCTTCCCTTTTTGAAAAAGCCTCTCGAAAAAGAACCTCACGCCGTTCACGCTCGAAAAGATCAGCCAGTCATAGGACGCCAGGCCGTCAAGGGCGGCATCCAGCTCGTCCCATGAAGCGGGAGGCTGGATCCGTATCGTGGGAAACTGAATGACCTCCGCCCCCAGTTCCTCCAGCCTGCGGCGCATATCGCTGGCCTGGGCGCGCGCCCGGGTCACCACGATACGCCTCCCGAACAGGGGACGGGTTTCAAACCAGTTCAGGGAATCCCGGAGGGTCACCACCTCCCCCACCACGAGGATGGCGGGCGGCTTGATTCCCGCCTTTTCCGCCGCCTCCGGCATGGTGGCCAGGGTTCCCGTCACGGCCTGCTGTCTCGGGGTCGTTCCCCACCGGATCATGGCGGCGGGCGTTTCCGGAGCCTTTCCCGCCCCGATGAGATTTGAACAGATGTTCTTGAGGTTCTTGACCCCCATGAGAAACACGAGGGTCCCCATGGACCGGGCCAGTCCCTCCCAGTCGATGGCGCTCTTCTCCTTGTCGGGCCGTTCATGCCCGGTCACGATTCCGATGGTGGAGGTGAAATCACGGTGGGACAGGGGAATCCCCGCGTAGGCCGGCGCGGCGATGGCCGAGGTAATCCCCGGCACCACCTCGAAAGGAATCCCGTTTTTACGCAGCTCCTGGGCCTCCTCTCCCCCGCGCCCGAAGATATAGGGATCGCCCCCCTTCAACCGGGCAACCCTCTTTCCCTGTTTTCCCAGGTCCACGAGAAGCCGGTTGATCTCTTCCTGGGACAGGGTGTGCTGGGAACTCTTTTTCCCCACGTAGATCGCCTCGGCCTCCTCCCCCACGTACTCCAGAAACGCGGGATTGGCCAGATAATCGTAGACGACCACGTCACACGCCTGAAGGATCTCCTTCGCCTTGATGGTCAAAAGTCCCGGATCCCCCGGTCCCGCTCCGATCAGGTAGACCTTGCCTCCCCTTTCCGATTGTTCCTTCATACATCCGTTTCCTTTCGTCGAATTCACCCCTTTTTATAATAGTTTTCCTCTAAAGACAATGAGGCAGGGGAGCCAAAACCCCGAAAGGCCGTAAATCACCTGTCCCCATACCCGGACCAACAAGAAAGGCCGGATTGACGAAATAAACCATAACTCCTTGTATTCTCAAGTGTTTTCTACGCATCGTCGCCGATTTCCCTTGAACTTCACGGGGTTCTCTGATAAAAGAGGGCCATGAATCGATACGGAAATGGAAATCCCCTCGCGCCTTTCATCGGCCAGAGACGGAGCCCCTCCCAGGCCTCCCGGGAGGATCAATTTCAGAACCTGAACGCGACGAGCCTCTACTGCCCTAAATGCAAGGCCGCCATGCCGGTCGTTGAACGCCTCCTGCTGATCCTGCCCGACGGGGAGCTCTACGAGTACAAGTGCCGCCGCTGCGGCACCTCCCTCGGCGAGAGGAAAGTCACCAAGAAACCCGAGCCCTTTTTTGTGAGGTAACATGGCCCATTTAACCCAGATTAAACAGTCCTTCCTCGACCTGATCGAGAGGCTGGACAAAAATCCCATCGGGGCCCCCTTCGCCGATTCCTTGATAGAGATCCTCCAGATCCTCTACACCGAGGAAGAGGCAAAGATCGGGGCGAACTTTCCCCTCCACGCCACGACGACGGAGGACCTGGCCAAGCGTCTCGGCCTGGAAAGAGAAAAACTCGAAGGCCTCCTCGAGACGATGGCCAACAAGGGGCTGGTCGTGGACACGGTCAAAAACGGGACAACCTACTGGCGGCTGACGCCCCTCATGATCGGTCTCTTTGAGTTCACGTTCATGCGGGCCGGCACGGGACTGCCCATGAAGCGCCTGGCGGAGCTGATGCACCGCTACCGGATGGAAGACGGGCTGGGCAAGGAATTTTTTGGTTCCGAGACCCAGATGTC
>CAZKUZ010000075.1:0-14429 GCA_964556045.1 uncultured Thermodesulfobacteriota bacterium
GTTCCCGATCCGTACGCCCCCGTCCGTCACGAGACGAACCGGCATGCCCTCTCCCTCTACCCTTTTTTCAGATCCCTCCTGGAAGAAAGCGACCGTCCCGTCATCACGGCGATCAAGCTCGCCATCATCGGGAACAGTATCGACTTCGGGGTGCCGCACAATCACCTCTCCAGCCTGAAAACCGAGGCTTTGGCCCTCCTCGGTGAGCCCTTCATCATCGACCATACCACCGAACTTATGGAGACACTAACCGCGGCGAAACACCTGCTTCTACTGGCTGACAACTCCGGCGAGATCGTCCTGGACCGGCTTCTGCTCGAGACAATCCAAACCCACTATCCCCACCTCCGGATAACGATCGCCGTCCGGGAGGTCCCCATCATCAACGACGTGACCCTCGAGGACGTGAAAGAGGCGGGATTTCCGCCCACCTTCCAGGCCATCTCCTCGGGGAACAAAACACCCGGTGTCATCTTGAATAAGGCGAATCAAAATTTCCTTGACGTTTACAACGAGGCGGATATCATTCTTTCGAAGGGACAGGGAAACTACGAAGGTCTCAGTGATGATGCGGACGGGCGGGTCTTTTTTCTCTTTCGGGCCAAGTGCGCCATCATCGCGCGGCACGTGGGAGTCAAAGAGGGCACCATGATCGTCAAAAAAGGAGGCGGGGCATGATCACGATCGACAAGTCGAAATGCGTCGGCTGCGGTAAATGCGCGGATGTTTGCCCAACCCAGGCCATCTACCTGGCGGGAAAAGAGGTATTCGTTCAGGAAGGGCTCTGCAGGGCGTGCGGCGCGTGCGTGGAGGTCTGTCCCAAAGGCGCCATCACCATGATGACACCGTCCCTCTCCCCTTATCCATCCAGGGGGAACTTCATTCGTCCCACAGGTATTCCCTTCGACAGCGGCTACCCCCGCCGGCGCGGCGGGCGCCATCGATACGGGAGGAGAAGACACTGAGATGGAAAAAGCGGTTCATCTCCTGATTTCGGGGAAGGTTCAGGGGGTCTTCTATCGATACACCGCTCAAAAAATCGCGACTCGGCTCAATCTCAGAGGCTGGGTCAAAAACCTGCCCAACGGGAAGGTAGAGGCTATCGCCATCGGGACCCCATCAGCCGTGGATACCTTTATCGCATGGTGTCACGAAGGGCCACCCGGCGCGATGGTCACGGACGTGAAGATAGAACCCCTTTCTTCACCACCGGAGGTGGAGGGATTTACCGTAGCTTATTAACTTTCGATCGTTTTACTGCCCAGGTTCTGAGCTCAAGAGTCCTTTTTTCGCCTTCTGAAGGCGGTTGATCTTATCTTGAATATATTTTTTCATCTGGGCCTCGAGGTCTTCCATGTATTCTCCTGCGATAACCACCTCATTACCCAGAAACTTGACGGCGGTCCCGCCGCCGAAATAGACAAACATGCTAAAAAGGATGATAAACAATCCAACAAGAAAAATAAATTTCTTGATTTTCTTCATTGTTTCTCCCTATTAAAACATGTATATACCAAGACATACAAAAATGTCAACATTCTTTTGTATGCCGGATAATTTTAACAGAATAATCGTTACCGATTCCTTTACGCCCCCCCGCGTACCCCTTTTTTGGCACTTCCGTTCGCCTTGAAATCTTCGACAAAATGTGTTTATCTATAATGGAAATGGATATCGAATGAAATTGAAGCCTTCTCAACTTCAGGAATTTGTTAAATTTTCATCCACGCAAGAAGGGAGTATTCTTTTTCTCTCCGGAGAATGGACCCTTCAAAACATCCCCGAAATAGAAAAAAAGCTGAAAAACGTCCATGAGATAAAACATCTTTCCCGCAAAATCATCCTGGATGTTTCAGGAATCACCATGATCGACACGGCGGGGATGCTCTATTTCCTGGAAAAACGTGAGACTCTGAGGAAAAGGGCTGCCAAAAAGAGGGACATCGTCGTCCGAGGCGTAAGAGAGAACGGTGAATTCCTCAAGATGTTCAAGCTCATAAAAAAGCACAAAACAGGCAAGGCTCTTCCCCAAACCGTCGTTCGTCATCCCTTCGTGGCCTTTCTCGAAAGCGTCGGCCGGCATTTTTTCAATATCTTAAACAGCATGCTCCTCTTTCTCGATTTCACCGGAAGAACCTACGAGGCCTTTTTAAGAGATCTCTTTCACTTTTCCTTCAGGTTCAGGGAAATCTCCAACATCGTGAAAAAGGCGGGGATCACCGCCCTGCCCATCATCGGCATCACCACGTTTCTCATCGGCGTCGTCATCGCCTTTCAGAGCGCCGTCCAGCTCCAGCAGTACGGTGCCAACATCTTCATCGTGGAAATCGTGAGCATCGCCATCGCCCGGGAGCTGTCTCCCATCATCACCTCCATCGTCGTCGCGGGACGGAGTGGATCCGCCTACACGGCGCAGTTGGGCGCCATGAAGATCACGGAAGAACTGGACGCCATGTCGGTCATGGGATTCGACATCTTTCGTTTTCTCATCGTCCCCCGGAGCGTGGCCCTTATCATCGTCCTACCACTGCTCATCTTTTTCGGCGATATCGTGGGAATTTTGGGGGGAATGATGGTAGCGAAATTTCAGCTCGGAATCACCCCGACCTCCTTCATTGATCGGCTCCAGGAGGTTTTTTCCATGAGACACTTTTACGCGGGACTCATCAAGGGTCCCTTCTTCGCGGCCACCATCGCCGCCATCGGGTGCTTCCGGGGGCTCCAGGTCACCCGGGACACGGAGAGCATCGGGAGGCAAACCACCATCAGCGTGGTTAACTCCATCTTCATGGTCATCATCATTGACGCGGTTTTTTCCATTATTTTTACGGAGTTAGGAATTTGAAAAAACCCCTCATCAAGATCGAAAACCTCGTAACGAGATTTGGAGACCACGTCGTCCATGACGGGGTTAATCTCACCATCTATGAGGGGGAGATTTACGGAATCCTGGGAGGCAGCGGGTCGGGAAAAACAACCATCCTACGCGAGATCATCATGCTCCACGAGCCCACGGCGGGCAAGGTGAACGTCCTTGGTCACGACCTCTATTCCGCCAGCCACGAAGAGAAACAGCGGCTCAGAAACCACTGGGGAGTCCTTTTCCAATTCGGGGCCCTCTTCACCTCCCTGACCATCGCGGAGAATATCGCCGTCAAACTGAAAGAATACACCCACATCTCCGATTCCCTCGTCGAGGACATCATCGCGACGAAGTTAGAGATGGTGGGGCTGGATCTCTCGGTCGCCACCCTTTACCCTTCGGAGCTCAGCGGCGGCATGGTCAAGCGGGCGGCCCTCGCCCGGGCCCTGGCCATGGACCCCAAACTCCTCTTCCTGGATGAACCGACGTCCGGTCTGGACCCCATCAGCGCGGAGCAGTTTGACAACCTGATCGTCCAGCTCAAAAATCTGTTGGGGCTTACCATCGTAATGGTTACCCACGACATAGATTCCATCTTCACGGTGGTTGACCGCATGGCCGTGCTTGGAGACAAAAAGGTGGTGGCGGAAGGAACCATCGAAGAGGTCGTCCAGATCGACCACCCCTTTATTCATCAGTTTTTTGGAGGAAATCGTGCAATGATTCGGAGGAAACATGGAAAGTAAAGGCAGTTACGTCGTTGCCGGCGTGTTTATCGTGATCTTTTCCCTGGCACTCATTTCCGCCATCCTTTGGATGGGGAAATTCACCGAGAAGAAAGAATACGATTACTATAAAATCAGGGTGAATGAGTCTGTATCGGGACTCCAGAAGGAATCCGCCGTCAAGTACATGGGGGTCGAAATAGGAAAGGTTTCGACGATCAAGGTGGATCCGGACAATCCCGAAGAAGTCGTGATCACCATCAAAGTTCCCAAGGGAATCCCCATCCGAAAGGGAATGTGGGCCACTCAGAAAAGCATCGGAATCACCGGGCTTTCTTACATCGAGATCGCCGGGGGCAACAAAAACGCGCCGCTTTTGAAGCAGCGAGAAGGGGAAATCCCGACCATTCCCTACAAGCCTTCCATGCTCTCGAGGCTTGGTCTCTCGGTGGAAGACCTGAGCTACCAGATCTCCAACATCTCCAAAAAGGCCGGGGAAATTCTCAGCGATAAGAACGTAAAAAACATCAGCAGAATCCTCGAAAATCTGCAGGTTGCCACTTCCAACCTCAAAAACTTCTTCGGGGATGACAACGCGCGAACCATGCAGGCACTGCTGAAAAACCTCAACAGCGCCTCGATAAAGCTCAACTCCGTCCTCGCCCATGTGGACGATTTCGTGGTCGAGAATAAAGACATTCCTCCGAAGGTGAAACAACTGATCGAAAAACTCGACATCGCCGCGACCAACACCGACAAGATAACCGAGCTGGTTCGGGAAAGCATTCTCAAGGGTGACTACAACCTCCGAAGTATCGCCCAAGGAACGTTGAATAATCTCAACCAGTTAATCGATCAGTTGCAGGACATCACCATAAGGGCCAACAACATTCTGGACGTGATTCAGAACAGCCCCAGCGACTTTCTCTTTAAATCCTCAACACCCGTTCCCGGTCCGGGGGAAGGAGTGAAACAAAGATGATAAAAAAATCGACTCCCATCGTTCTTTGCATGGTCCTCACCTTGCTGGTGATAACCGGCTGCAACTTTCGGCCTAAACCCGTCACGATCAAAACCTATGTCATCGATTCGAATGTCAAAATTCCGGAAAAACTCGTCTCCAAACCCTATCCCTACGTCTTGATCCTCTCTCCTGTCATGGGCGCCTTGCCGCTCAGGACCCAGAAAATCCTGTACCGAAGCTCGGGGGTCACCCTCGGCCCTTACCTCCTAAGCCGGTGGGAATACCCCCCCACCCACATGCTCATGGTCAAAATGCTCGAGGCGATCAGCAATTCAGGACTCTTCAAGGGAGTCACCCACCGATCCACTGGAGCTTATGGAGACCTCTACCTCGAAACCACCCTTTTCGACTTCACCCAACACCTCTCGCCGGATGGAGAAAGCTCGACCGGCGTCATCTCCATCGCATACCAGCTTATTGACAGCAAAACACATGACATTATCTCCACTAAAAAGTTCATTATAAAAAAACCGACTCCCGCGGTGAACGCCGAAGGGGCCGCCCTCGCGCTCAACGCCGCCTCCAACGAGCTATGCTTGAAGTTGCTGATTTGGCTGAAAAGCACGCTCGAGACCTTTAACAAAACCACACAGTAAGGTTTCTTTAAAATACTTGACAGCAACATACCCCTTTGCTAAAAACGGGCAACGAAATCTTTTAGGAGGATTACACTATGGCAACAGAAGTTATGGTTCCAATGGTTGGAAAGATTGTGAGCGTGGAAGTCAAACCCGGTGACAGCATCAACGAAAACGATCCCATCGTTATTCTTGAAGCCATGAAGATGGAAATGCCGGTTCCTTCCCCTGCGTCCGGAACCGTCAAGGAAGTTCTCGTCAATCCCGGTGATGAAGTCGAAGCGGACAAGGTGATTGCCATCATCGAATAAGCTCGGGAGATATCCATGGGATATGAATTCATCACTTTCGAAAGGGACGGAAAGATCGCGACGCTGACCCTCAATCGCCCGCCCTACAACGTCCTCGACATCCCCACCATGAAGGAAGTGAACGCGGCCCTGGCGGAGGCGAAGAAGATGGAGGGCTTGAGCGCCCTCGTCATCACCGCCGCGGGCTCCAAGGCCTTCTGCGCCGGGGTGGACGTGAAAGATCATACGCCGGACAAGATGGACGAGATGATCGAGGTCTTTCATCAGATTTTCCGGACCCTGATCACCTTCGAGATCCCCACGGTCGCGGCGGTCAACGGCGTGGCCCTGGGGGGCGGGTGTGAAGTCGCCTCCTTCTGTGACATGGTCGTGGCCTCTGAACACTCCAAGTTCGGACAGCCTGAGAT
The DNA here is from genome assembly GCA_964556045.1 of uncultured Thermodesulfobacteriota bacterium. Taxonomy (GTDB): domain Bacteria; phylum Desulfobacterota; class S145-22; order S145-22; family S145-22; genus JAOZMY01. The sequence goes on from CAZKUZ010000075.1 coordinate 5,909, forward strand.
CGTCCTGGGCGTCTATCCTTCCATGGCCGTGGCCTGGTTTTCCAAGATTATGGGACTGAAACGGGCCTACGAGCTCATCCTCACGGGGAAGACCATCGACGCGAAGACGGCCTGCGACTACGGCCTCGTCAACCAGGTGTTCCCGGACGACGAATACGAGGAGGGGCTGAAGGCCTTCCTCGAGGAACTCACCAAGAAGAGCTCCGTGGCCCTCAAGTGGACGAAGAAGGCCATCGTCAGCGGTCTGGAAGTGCCTTTCGAAAAGGGACTGGCCGCCTCCGAGGTCATCTACAAGTATGCCCTCATGGAGACGGAAGACGCCAAGGAAGGACTCAACGCCTTTCTCGAAAAGCGAAAACCGGTCTGGAAAGAAAAATAACCTCTAAACAGGATATGAGCATGATCGTTGCAGGGGTTGACGCGGGATCTCTGTCTGCGGAAGCGGCAATCGTAGATGACAAAGGAAAGGTAATCGCCCAGTCTGTCGTCTTGATGGGAGGGTGCAGCGCGAAGGCCTCGGAAGAGGCCCTCGAGGTGGCCCTCAAAGAGGCAGGACTTTCCATGGACGACCTCTCCTATATCGTCGCCACGGGCTGCGGAAGGGAGATCTCCCCCCATGCCAACAGCCGTGTCACGGAAATCACCTGCATCGCCCGGGGGGCCTTCAGCCTCTATCCCTCCTGCCGGACCATCATCGATATCGGCGGCCAGGACACCAAGGTCATCCGGGTCAACGAGCGGGGTATCGTCTCCGAATTCGACATGAACGACAAGTGCGCGGCGGGAACCGGACGGTTTCTCGAGGTTATGGCCAACGCCCTGGGGGTTCCCCTGGAGGAGATGGGGCAACGCTCCCTCGAGTTCGAGGAGGATCTCCAGATCAGCAGCGTCTGCACCGTCTTTGCCGAGTCGGAGGTCATCTCCCTCCAGTCCCAGGGCAAGGCGGTCAACGATATCTTGAGGGGAATTCACAAGGCCATCGCCGACCGAACGGTAGGGCTGTTGGAACGCATCGGCGTGGAAAAGGATGTGGTCATGACGGGCGGTGTAGCCAAAAACATCGGCGTCGTCCGGGCCATCGAGGAAAAGCTGGGTCTTTCCCTCATCATTCCCAAGGAGCCCCAGACCGTCGGCGCCATCGGGGCCGCGAACATCGCCCTGCAGAAGGCGCAGACGAAGTCATAGTTCAAGTTCTTTATTGCGTTTATTTCGTCGATTTGGCCGGATTTTAACCTTCACCTCCTGCCCTTTGCCTTTTGCCTTTTGCCCCTTGCCCTTCGCCTTCGCCCCTTTAACCAGCCGTATAATCGACCCAGCTTACCACCCGGCTCCAGTGCCCCATCTCATCCACGGCCCGAATTTCCACCCGTCCCGCGGGAGGGGTGATAAAAAGGGTTGTATCACTCACGCTCTTGGCCACCAGTTTTCCATTGACGAACCAATAGAGGGTTCCCTCCGGCCTGCTGCTGACCCCCTTCAAAGGAAGTCCCCGGCTGTAAGGTCCTTGCCTTGAAAGGAGATAGAGGGTCGCCGCCACGGGAGACAGGATCCGAACCTCTCCCCCCTCCTCTTCCACCCGGCACCGGGGGGAAAAGGGCGGAAGGGCGTGTCCGGGCGGGACGAGAAAGACCCTGCGGACCAACTCCCCGGGGGAATAGACCTTCCAGGGACAGGCCCGAAAACCGCTCCCCCTTTCCACGAGGAAGGGGCGGTGCCAGCCGCAGCGTCGAGGCAAAGATACCCCCTTCGGATAAGGAGTCATGACCGCGTCCGGGCAATAAGGCCCGGCGGGCAGCCCGCTGTCGGGACAGACCTTGATCCAAACGAGTTCCTCCCGGGGCGCGGCAAACCCCGCGGGCTTGGAACCAAGCACCATCATCACATCCAATAGGATGGGAAGGGCCGCCTCCGCACCCGTGAGCCCCATCACCCCCCGACCGTCAAAGCGCCCCACCCAGACGCCGACCGTATACGCTGGACTCACCCCCACGGCCCACGCGTCACGCTGGCCGAACGAGGTTCCCGTCTTCCACGCCAGGTCGAATCCCCGCCAGGGCACCCCGTGGGCCTGGCTCTTCAGGGCTTGGAGGGTCAAATAGGCCGCCCCCGGCAGGATCCACGGCCTTTCCTCCAGCGACTCCCCCTTGGTGACACGAGGCCGGCCGAAGCGCCCCTGGCGCACCAGGCTCGCGTAGAGATTCGTGAGGTCAAAGAGGGTCATCTCGACCCCGCCGGTAATGGCCGTCAGCCCCGGGTCGCGCTTCCAGGAAAACCCCGCCTCCCCCAGAAAGGACAGAAACGTCTCTTTTCCCACTTCTCGAAGGAGATTGACGAACGGGAGGTTCAAGGATAGGGCCAGGGCGGTCTTCGCCGGCACCATCCCCCGGAACCTTGGCGTGAAATTGACGGGCCGAAAATCGTCGAAGGCACGGGGACGATCCTCCAGGCGGGTGACGGGTGTGATGAAACCCCTTTGCAAGGCAAGGGCATAGAGAAACGGTTTAAGGGCTGATCCGGGCGATCGTGGGGCCTGAAATCCTATCACCTGTCCCTGCTCGGCCGCATCCCAAAAATCGAAGCTCCCCACCAAGGCCTTTACCTCCCTCGTGGCATTATCGATCACGACGACGGAGGCCTGGGTGGCCCCAATGGTCAAGATTCGCTCTCTGTGCCGCTTCGTCACCGTTTCAACGGACGACTGGATCAAAGGATCGAGCGTGGAGGCAACATGGGGGCGTCCGGGAAAGGCGGCACGGAGAACATCGGCAGCATGGGGGGCCCGGAAGGGAAAGGGGTGCCTCGTCCTCGGAAGCGCCGTTCGTCGGCTCTTCTCTTCATCCCGGCGGGAAATGAGCCCGGTGCGCAACATCCTCCGGAGGACCCGGTTTCTCGCCTCGATACTTCTCTTCCTTCCCCGAACCGGCGCCTGGGGGAGACTGACGAGAAAAGCCACCTCGGCAGGGGTCAAACGCGTGGGCAGCCGCCCCCAGTAAAAGAGGCTGGCGCTTGCCACGCCCTCGATGTTCCCCCCGTAGGGAGCTAAGTTGAGATAATACTCCAAGATCCGCCGCTTCTCGAACCGGGCCTCCAGTTGCAAGGCCCAGAAGGCCTCCTCGATCTTCCTCCAGAGGGTTCGGGGGCCTGGTTTCAGCAGCCGCACCAGCTGCAGCGTAATCGTGGATCCCCCGGAGACGATCCGGCCCGTGGAGAGGTTCTGCCAAAGGGCCCGAACCACCGCGACGGGATCCACGCCGGGGTGATAATAGAACCGCCGATCTTCGTAGCAGAGCGTGGCCTTGACCAGCAGGGGATCCATCTTTTTCAGGGGAAACCAGTAGCGCCTTCGCCCGTCCCGGGTGAGATACACCCGCATGAGGCTGCCGTCGGCGAAATGTACCGCCGTCCCGAAATCCCTCGGGAGAGAAGGACCATTCACGAAGAGAAAGATCATCCAGGACAGAAGAATCGCCCCGGCGACGGCGATGAAGACCTTTCCTCCCTTTCGGCTCATTTCACCCGCAGTTCAACCGGCTTCCCGATCCCGTAGATCCAGGGACGGTACATCACCTCCGCCCGGGGCGGCGGCATGGTCCCGGCGTAGCGGAAGGTGGCTCGGACCAGGAAGAAATAATGGCTCTCCCCCCGGGGAAGATCCCCGAAGAACCTCACTTCATCGTCCCTCACGTCCACGTAGCGGGGGTTGAAGATTCCCTTCCGCTTGGCGGCAAGGGTCCTGCCGAACAGCCGCTCGTTCACGACCTCCAAGCCCGCCACCATGGGAACCCTCACCGCCAGACGCCGCAGGATCTCCTTCCGCGTGTTCTTCAAAATCACGTCGATAACCAGCAGATCCCCCGCTTTTACCTCGGCGAGAGGCTTGCCGTTCTTTTTCAGGAGACGCGTGGAGATTACGATTCCCTTGTCACTGACCGGCTCGAACCCTTCGGTTCGGTAGCCGCGAATCGTCAGGGCGGCCCAGGCCTTTTTCGGGCTCGACACCTTCAGGGAGAGGGATCGGGCATCTTTACCCCGCACGTCCCAGGACAGAATTCCCGCGGTGGCCGAGGTAACGGGCAGGGAAACGTCTCCCGATTGGAGCACCGCCTTCACCGGGCCGATGGAAAGGGATTGCAGATACCTCCCGATGGCCACGAGAGACCAGGCCAGTTCCTGGGTGCTGTAACGCCGGGAAGGATGGCGCCTGAGCTGCGCCATCAAATCCCGTGCCAAAAGGGCGTTCTCCTTGGATTCCGGGGCGATGAGGAAGGTCATGTAGAGTCTCAGGGCCTCGAGCCTGAGGGGCGAGAAGAAGGTCTCACCCTTCCGTTTCCGCGCGACCTTCGCCCGTTTCGCCTCCGAGAGCGCCTGTTTCGCCTTTTTAGGATACCCCGTGTAGTAGAGCGTTCCCGCGTTGAGAAGGAGGGCTTCCTTACCCAGTTTCTTTCCTTTGGGAGGCCTGGGAGGCTGGACGCGATACTTGCCCGATTTGGCCAGGACAAACGTGCTCCAGGGATTCGGGGGGCCGTCCCACAAGAACCGCAAGGCACGCTCAAGCACAACGGGGGGCACGTAGAATCCCGCTTCCTTCGCCTCAAGCAAGGCAAAGGTGGCATAGACACTTCCCCACTCGTGAGGTTTCCCCCCGCCCGGCCAGAACGGAAATCCTCCCGAGTAGTCCTGTATCTTGACGAGGCGCAGGATTCCGGAGCGAACCCGTTCCTTCAGCTTCGCGAGATCTCCCTCTCCGGCACTCACATATTTCATGAAGGGCAGAAGGCGCACGAGGGTCAGGAGCGTGGACGCCGTCTGCTCCACGCATCCGTAAGGATACTGAAGAAGCCGTTCCACATGGGTCAACCCGCCAAAAAGAGGGGTAGAGGAAACGAGCACCCTTGCATCCAGGCCTTGGGATGCCCATCCTCTGAAATAGGAATCGAGCGTGAGGGGGCTTCCCGCCTCCACTTTGACCATGTGACTGGCCAGGTCTCTGGGAAGATCCGGCAGGACCAGGAGTCGATAGGTATCCCGCCACCTCCCCTTCGGGAAATCGGCCTCTATCTCCACGGGGAGGATTCCGTAAAAGAGGGTGGGATGCAGTGAGAAGGTGAGGGTCTGGCTTCCCTTGGGGGATAACATCACCCGCTTCTCCATCGTTTCGTCTTCCACCTTCACCCGAACGGTTGCGGCCAGCTCCTCTGAAACCGTGTTGACGAGGGAAATGGGAAAGTAGACCGTGTCGTTCCTCCTCAGAAGCCGCGGCAGCGTCGGCTGAACCACGACCTGGGAGGCCACCTTCGTGGTAGTATGGGCGGAGCCAAACTCCTCTTCTCCAAGCACGTTGACCATGACCTTCAAGGCGCCTTGGTACCTCTTCACGGTCACGGGAATGGTAGCGGCTCCCTCCGCCGAAAGGGGAACCACCTTCCAGTAGGAAAAGGTGCGGAAAAACCGTGGTATCGGCTTCACGGGAGCCATCATCATTTTCGCCTCTTCACCGCCGCCGGGCAGGAACTGAAATCGGGGAAGGATCCATCCCTACCCCTCCGAGGTATCGACGGAAAGGCGATAGGGACGCAACAGCAAGTTATAGAGGTCGGGAGCCACGGCACGGGTGATCTGAAGGATCCCCTCATCCACGACCGCGATCAGGGCCTTCCCGCCCGGCGGTCCCTGGATTCTCAGGTCGAAGGTCTCTCCCGGTCGGATCTTCTCCGGGGCCTCGACGTGAACTTTCGCCTTGACTTGCGACGGCACGACCCGCAGCCGGTTGACGCCAAACGCCCGGGTCAACAGATATCCGGGCTTCGTCTGATAGAGGTAGGCCGATACGTAACAGGTGGAGGCCCCGCCCGGCACCTTAAAAGAAAAAACCGCCATTCGATCCTTCAACTCACCCCACTGGTACCGGATCACGTCGTCCAGTTCCAGCGTCCACAGCACGCGGCCCGGAAACGGCAAAACGGCGCTCGCTTTCACCATTTCTCCGGGCGCCACTTCCTGTTTGTCCAGGGTGATCCTCAAGATCTCCGGCGTGGGGGGACGCGTTTTTCTCGCCTGCCATCCGGGGATCAAGAGCTCCGTCCTTCCACCCCCCGAGGGACACGACACGGCAATCAGGTAGTCCATCCAACACTTCTTCAGTTCCACCGGGACACGGAATTTCCCCTTGCTTGTCTTCAAGGTCTGTTCCCCGGTGATGGGAACCCGGACCACCGTCCTGTTCCAGCGCCGCCTTCCCTGAGAGGAATAGGTTAAAACATAATGGGTCTCCACCTCATAGAGCCGGTACCGCAGTTCGCGGTCTTCCCGCAGGGGGCTTCCGTCCGCGTTCACCAAGATACCTTCCACGACGGCCTTCCGGCAGGGGGTTATCGAAGCCAGTTTCAATCCTGGATAGACAGGGTTCAGGCAGAGAGGAACCGAGATTTTCCCCCGGCTTACCCGCTCACTTCCCGCCTCTTTGACTTCGACCGAAACCTTCAGGGTCAAAGGGCCTCCCTTCCCAGCGGACACCGCCTTGTCAAGCGGGAAATCCGCCTCTCCCTTCCCGTTCAGCTTCCCGGCCTTCCGCCAGGAAGGCAAAGGCTTAACCGTTTCACCCGGCACACGCGCGGGCCCGAACAGATAGTCTCGGTAAAACCCCTTCCGCACCCTTTCGAGACGGAAATAGGCGTTGTAGGGCCCTCCCGCCACGGGTGCCCCGAAGAGATAGCGCGCCATTACCTTGAATGAAGCCTTTTTCAAATCCGTGATACGTTCCTCGGAAGAAGCAACACGCACCTTCAACCGCTCCGGGACAAAATCCTCCACGTGAACCGGCTGGGTCTTGATCACCTTTCCCCCCATGACCAGTTCCAGGCGGTACGTCCCCGTCAGGGCCTCTCTTGGAATAGGCAAGGCAAAATCCGCCAGGCCGAATGAATCGCTGAGGGCCCGTTGTCTCATGAGAACCCGGTCCTTCGGGTCCCGGAATCTGACAACAACGGGGACGGAAACACCCCGGTAGGTCTTGGGATCCCGCAGGACGACTGCGTAGTGGAGTGTTTCACCCGGCCGATAGAGATTCCTCTCCAACACAAAGGCGGCGAGAAACGCCATATCCTCCCGGTTGATTCCTCCCACCTTGAAAAAGGTGGTCTGGAGCCGTGCGGTCTCCACGGGAAGATAGGTATAGTCCTTCCCCTTCGTCGCCGTCACCACGAAAGGACGCCCCGCGGCGGAAAGGTTATAGGGAAAAGAACAGGCGCCATCTTTCCGGGTCACCCCTTCCCCCAGCTTTATGTTTCGAATGGAATACCCGCGCACCACCACGCCGGGAACGGGCCGCCCGCTTTCGAGATCAATCACCCAGGCGTAAACCCGCTTTTTCGTCGTCTTGACCACGAGCCCCATATTGGTCACCACGAGGAACATCTCGTCGGCGCTACATCGACGTTTCTTTTTCTCCCCCCGGCAGGCCTTCAACAACACCCGATAGAGGCCCGCGCGATCCCGGGGAAGGTAAGAGGCGAGGTCGAGGAGGAAAATCCCCTCCCCCACGGGAGTCAGAGAGACCGGCTCATCCTTCAGGGTCACCTCCTCCAGGTCCCGTTTCTCCCACTTGTAGGCCTTCTCCCAAAGGGCCAGGTTTCGATCGGGGACATGACAAAGGGTCAAGAGGATCTTCTCGCCATGGCTTACGCGAACCGGCAACTTCAGATCGCTGTTCCGCCCCACGTAACGGCCTTTCAGCAGAAAGGAAAGACGGGGAGAGGGCTGGGGGATCTTGACGGACGAGGAAACCTCCCTCGTCAGGATCGCGCCCTTGAGGCTCTTCATGCCTTTGCTGAGCGTCAGGGTGTATTTCTCGCCCGGCGAGAAAGGGCCGGAAAGGAGAAAGCCGTCCGGGCACGGGGTCACCTGAAGAGCCAACGGCGGCGTTATCTGAAGGTGCTTGAGAATCTCTTCCTTGGAATACCCATCGTTTTTGATGGTGCTTTCCACCTTCACGGCCAGGGAAAAACCGGATCCCGATTGCTCGACAACGATCCGCCCGAAGAGGATCCTGTCTCCCTTCCTGTCGGGCGTGGGTGCCTTAGCGCCCGCCACGCCAGCCAAGAAACAGACCAGAAGAAACAACGTGAAAACAGCACTGCCCCAGCGACCGTTAAACCGAACCCTCCTCATCTCCTCTCCTTTCAGTAACGAATTGTGGTATCCGGGTGAAAACATCTAAAACCGCACACCTCGCCTTTCTAACATTCCACCCACTCTTTCGCAAGGTCAGCCATCCCCCTATCCACGCGCGCGGCATCTCCCAAGGAAAACCGCACCACCAAAACACGATACTTGACACCCAAGGATTCGTGATTATTTTTTTGAGCGGAAAGAGAAAAGAAAAAAACGGAGGTGATAAAGATGGCACTGGTAAGATGGGAACCTTTTCAGGATCTGTTGGCCATTCAGGAAAGAATGAACCGTCTTTTCGATGAAACCCTTCAGAGGAATCGTTCAAGAGACGAAGAGGATATCTCTGCGGGGC
>CAZKUZ010000076.1:0-4294 GCA_964556045.1 uncultured Thermodesulfobacteriota bacterium
ATCATCTCCCAGTGATCGTCGCTCCAGGCGGCCAGGTCGTCATCCGTGTAGCTGTACCGGAAGAAGGCGATTATGTTGTCGGTCAGCTCCTGGTCGAAGCTCACGCCGAAGCCCGTCTGTTTCTTGTCCGCGCGGGGATCCTTGTAGGAATCCGTGGCCAGATTCAAGTTGCCATTCTTCATGTGATTCCGTCCGTCGATCCAGGCGTAGAACCGGTAGTTGCCCTGCCGTCCCTTGATCTTGGGCCGAATATTGATCTGCGCCGCCCCGAAGACGTGGGTGAAGAGGTCCTCCCAGTTGTTGTCCTCCACCGAGGCCCCCACGAAACGCAGCTCGATGAGGTCGATAGGATCGATCTTCACCATCATGGCGGGGCAGTAGAAGTTGTCCGGCTCGGGAATGGTCAGGCCCATGCTCTTGACGAAGATGTTGGAGAGAAACTGGGTGGTCTCGTCTCCCGCCGCCTCGTTCTCGTCGAAGAGGACGCTGACATCCATCTTCCCAACATTGAAGGTAACCTTCTCCTTGAAGAGGCTGAACTCGTAGTAGGCCTCGGAGATGGTGAGATCCGTCTCGTTCTTGTTGTTTTCGGTGGCGTAGGCGTCGTAGTTGGGAACGCTGAAGCTGGGCACGTCGTCGTTGAGACCCTCGCCGTCGCCCCCTTCCAGATGGACGTAGAAGCTGCCGTACCCCCCGAAATGGGTGGCGATGCCGAAATCGAAGGTAAAGGCCCCATCGGTGGAATCCCCCCCGTCCATGTTGGAGGTTCCCTGGACGATCCCCGTAACATCGGCGGAAAATTCCATGTGGCTCAAGACCGCTTCGAGGGCCGAGAGGGCCTTGGATTCCTTTCCCTTTTCCGCCAGCACCTCTTTCTGCTCGGCCACTTCCTTCTTCTGGGCCTCCAGCTCCGTCTCCTGTTTCTTCAGGGCCTTTTCATAGGACTGGATGAGCTGGTTCTGTTTCTGGATGAGCTGCTGCTGCTTGACGAGCTGGTTTTCCAGCACCTTCAACCGGCTCTTCATGGCCGCAATCTCCGCCTTGACCGCGGAGAGATCACCGCTACCAGCGATGGATGGTGAAACGAATCCCGCAAAAACCAAGGCGCTTACCAAAAAGATAGCGGTTACCACGGTTTTCATCGGATTCCTCCTTTCCCGAAATGGTTGTTGATAAGGTACGGGTAACGTTTCCTGAGTTCCCTGTGGATGGAGCTCCAGGAACGACGGGCAAAGACAATGGGAACATCCCGCTTCTTCGCTTCTTTTTTCGCAACTTTCGCCAACTGATGATTGGCGAAATTGTGGAACAGGATCATCAAGTCGAATCGTTTAGGAATGAGTTTTCGGGTTTCCTTTCCTCCCCTTTCTTTGCGCCCCCTGATATGGGTGATGCTTGTTGCCCCCGCGTCGCGGAGTTTCTCGTAGATTTGTCCTAGATCGTCTCCTCCAATGATCAGCACCGACATAAAAACCCTCCTTCTGAATTGGTGAATTAGTTTTTACCGGGCGAACCCGGTATCAGTTTGCAAGACGTGCAGGCACTGCAATGGCCCCCGCACCCCCCTTTCTTCCCGGTTCCCCTGAAGGTTGACACGACGTGTCGAATTAGGAGATACCCGGAAATCCCAGATATCCCCGCGATGATTATAGATTCCATAAACGGATCACCTCCTTTCCATGATTAAATCCAAAGTTTTCCCACCTGATACACAATCAAGGTAAGCACGTAAGCGAGCCCCGTGAGGCCGAAGGCCTGGACGAGGGGCCATTTCCAAGAGTTCGTCTCTCTCTTAACGACAGCGAACGTCGCGATGCAGGGCATGCTGATGAGAAGGAAGAGCATGATGCAAAAGGCTGTTAAAGGGGAATATTCTTTTTGAAGTTTCTCCCGCAACGTGCTGGATTCCTCGTCCGCCTCGCCAACGGCATAGACGATCCCTAACTGGGCCACGAATACCTCTTTGGCGGCGATGGCTCCGATCATGGGTGTGGCCAGTTTCTTGTTGAACCCTAAAGGTCGCATGATCGGTTCCAGGAAATATCCGATTCTTCCCGCTATGGAGTTATCGAACACGTATGCGGACCGCAGGTTGTCAAGTTCCGCAAGGCCTCTTTGATAGTCGGCTTCGATATTTTCAACGTATTGCAGGGCCAATTCGAATACCTCCGGGGCCTTTTTCTTCAATGATTCAAAGGAATCGTCTCTTTTTTTCACCGCTTCCGCGTAAGAAGGGCTGCCTTCATCGAGTCCCTCTGTCTGAGCCTTAAACCTAGATACAATTTTCCGGATTTCCGCCACGGTTTCCAGAAACAATGGCGTTTTATCGCCCGGTGCGTCCGGAGGCATTTTCCCCTTCCTCAGTATTTCGACAAGCTTTTCAGGGTTGGGAACTCCAAGGGTATCAGCTATATCCATGACGGATCTCTTGTAAGCCTCTTCAACAGCGGTTTCCTGTGTCTTTATCCGTTTGGGAAAGGACTCAGGCTTGGGATAGCTTGTGATGGCCCACAGGAGGATGGAAACTCCCAGGATAACGGTTCCCGCCTTTTTGAGAAAAAGGTATCCCCTCTCCCACATGTGGATCAGGACACCCTTGAAGGTTGGCATGTGGTAAGGGGGAAGCTCCATGACGAAGGGAGCCGTTTCGCCCTTGAACACCTTAGAGCGCAGAAGTTTAGCCAGCAGGATGGCCATTACGATTCCAATGGTGTAGATCGTCCACAACATAGGTCCTTGCCATTTTGGGGCAAAAAAGGCAGGGATAATGAGAGCGTAAATCGGCAATCTCGCCCCGCAGCTCATGAGGGGAGACACAAGAATCGTGGTCAGCCGGTCGCGTTCGTTCTCAATGGTCCGGGTAGCCATTACGGCGGGAATGGTGCACCCGAATCCCAAAAGGAGCGGGATAAAGCTTTTCCCGTGAAGCCCTATTTTGTGCATCAGCCTGTCCATGATGAAAGCGGCACGCGCCATATACCCGGAATCTTCCAGAATAGCGATGGCCAGGAACAAGAGGAGGATGTTGGGCAGGAAGATGACCACGCCGCCTACCCCGGCGATGATTCCGTCTACGAGGAGAGACTTGAGGGCGCTTCCGGCGCCCGGAGGCCATAACCCGGAAACGAATTCACCCAGCCAACCAAACCCCGTATCGATCCAGTCCATGGGAGGAGCTCCCACAGTAAAAGTCAACTGGAAAACGAGATACATGAGGAGCAAGAAAATGGGGAGGCCGAGCACCCGATTGGTGACGACGGCATCGATTTTGTCCGATATGGTATGTCGCGCTTCAGGAGAGAGACGCACCGCTTCTGCGCAAGCCCCCGAGATGAAACCATACCTCCGATCGGCGAAAAGGATGGCCGGATCATCTCCCAAAAGTTCTTGAAGATGCTTTCTCTCCGCATCGACCTCCTTCTCGAGGGCGTCGAACCCCTCAGGGAAAGAGGCCTCCATTTTCTTTAATACGTCTTCGTCCTCTTCGAGAAGCTTCATACCGAGCCAGTAAGATTCGTATCCAGGAAGTATCCAACCACGGTTTTTCAAAAGATGGCTGATCCTTTGAATGGCAGCTTCAAGATCGTTCCCATAGGAGATTTCGATCCCATCCTGGAAGGACTTTTCCACCCGTTCAACCGCGGTTTTCAAAAGCACGTCCACCCCTTCTCCTTTGGTTCCCACCGTCGGGATGATCGGGACCCGGAGCAATTCGGAAAGTTTTTTGACATCGATCCGGATTCCCCTATCTCTGGCCACGTCCACCATATTTAATGAGATCACCACGGGGACATTGAGTTCAAAGAGCTGGACAGCAAGATAGAGGTTCCGTTCAAGATTAGAGGCGTCCACGACATCCACCACCACATCGGGTTTTTCATGAACGATAAAATCCCGTGCGATTTTTTCTTCCAAGGAGGTGGCGCTCAGGCTGTAAGTGCCGGGGAGATCGATGATTTTGACGGTTCTGCCGTTGACTGTGGCATATCCTTCCTTCTTTTCAACTGTGACACCGGGGTAGTTTCCAACATGTTGTCGTGCTCCGGTCATCTGGTTAAACAGAGTGGTTTTCCCTGCGTTTGGGTTACCGGTTAACGCAATGATTATTTCGTTTTGTTTCATAAGGCTATTCACCCTCCTTACATATGTTAGGCATGCCTAACATTAAACAAAAAATTTTTAGGTTACTCTCATTTTTCTGGCCGATCCTTGCCCTAAAATCATCTTCCCATTCCTGACACGAATTATTACCGGTCCAACCCCATTATTTTTGATCATAGTGATTTCGACACCG
>CAZKUZ010000077.1:0-2171 GCA_964556045.1 uncultured Thermodesulfobacteriota bacterium
GAAACGACTTCGGAAGCCGTCGGGGCCAAGTAAAACTAAACGTCCCCACCTCCGCAGCCCTCTTGACCTGCGAAGTTATCAGCTGGTCGGAGACAGAAGTTCGGGCCATCATTCCCCAGCAACTGGCTAACACCCTTCATGCGGTGAGCAGGGCGGCTATTCTCGTGTGGCCAGCTTACGTTCCAGATCGTCCTGCTCCCCCGTCGGACACGGAAGGCGAGGAGGCATTAGAAGAATACCAAGGCTATCACTACAACGGCCATGAAGGTCCAAGCTCTGTCATTGAAATTCGACCAATTCTTCCCCGTATCCTCTCTCTCTCCCGTTCCGAGGTTCCTGAGGGTGAAACATTCATTATCCGAGGCGACGATTTTGGGGAAAGGGGGGAGGTAACATTAATCAGTCATGGAAAAACGGTTCCTGCAACTGTTGAAAGGTGGACCACAAGGAGAATCGATGTTCGGATCCCGATGACTGCCCTTGCGAATTACAACAGAGGATCGGAACCTCCAAGATCGGTTGACGCTAAAGTAACCGTGAAAAATGATTATCAGAATAGCAGCACCGCCCCGGATGCCCTGACGATTCAGAGAGTGGATGCTTATGACGTCCGCCTCGTGGCCGTGGAGATTTCCGACTTCAGCCGATGTGGCAATGGAAATCGTCACCACTGCTTCAGTATTTCGCCGGTGATCAGAAACGATGGTCCCGATTGGAAGTGGGACGGCGTGGTGGTGTCGGTCCACACCGATGCGGGGGATATACAACTTCGATCTCGCGCTCCCCTCGCACCCCACAGTGAGATCCAAATGGACGCGCAACACGGATCCTGGCAACGATCGAATCGTGCGCGCGTTCGTGTTCATGGCACCGATACCAATCCAGATAACAACGAAGGCTCTTTTCGAATATCTCGCAACGGCAGATATCCCTATTCCCACTAATTGAACATCAGAGGGGGGGCAGAATTTCGCCCCCCCTGATTTGCTCTTGTTCAAAATACCTTTCCAAGAATATCGTGAAGAGGCGGGGTTTCCCGCCTTTCTGGAACCGTGGGGATGTGGTATGATTCCCCGCGGATGGAAACCGCGCGAAAAAAACCGATCATCGCCATCGTGGGGCGGCCCAACGTGGGAAAATCGAGCCTGTTCAACCGCCTCATGGGGCGGAAGAAGGCCGTGGTGGAAGACCTGCCGGGAGTGACGCGGGACCGGAATTACGGCGACACGACCCTCTTGGATGCCTATCCCGTCACCCTGATCGATACGGGCGGCTTCGAGCGGAACCCCGACGAGGCCACGCGGCGGCAGGTGCAGCAGCAGTGCCAGATGGCCATCGAGGAAGCGGATATTCTCTACTTCCTGGTGGACGGAAAATCGGGGGTTCTCCCGGACGATAAGGACCTGGCCCGCCTGCTCATCAAGACGCAAAAACCGGTCTTTCTCCTGGCCAACAAGATCGATCATCCCCGGCAGGAGGCGATGGTCTTCGATTTTTACGATCTCGGCTTCGAGCGGGTCTTTCCCGTTTCCGCCCTTCACGGAACCGGTATCGGCGAGGTCCTGGAGGCCACGGCGCCGTTTCTCGAAAAGATCACCTCGGAAGCGAGCGAAGAAACCGAGGGGCTTCGACTCGCCATCGTGGGCAAGCCCAACGTGGGAAAGTCGTCCCTCGTCAACAGCCTCCTGGGGCAGGAACGGGTCATCGTTTCGGACACGGCCGGCACCACCCGGGACGCCATCGACACGACCCTGACCTACCGGGATCATCCTATCACCCTGATCGACACGGCGGGCATCCGCCGCAAGAGCCGCATCTCCCAGAAGATGGAGCGCTACGCCGTGGTCTCCGCCATCGCGAGCATCGACCGGTGCGATATCGCCGTGCTTGTCATGGACGCCACCCAGGGAGTGACGGACCAGGACGCCAAGATCGCCGATCTCATCGTCCAGAAAGGCAAGGGGGCCCTCATCGCCCTGAACAAGTGGGACCTGGTGGAGAAAGAGACCAATACCTTCCGGGACTACGTCCAGGAAATCTACCGGGATCTCGCCTTCTTTTCCTTCGCCCCGGTGGTCTCCCTCTCCGCCAAGACGGGCAAGCGGGCGTCGAAGATCCTCGACACGGCCCTGGAGATCTTCCAGCGGGGCCGGCAAAAGATCCCCACCTCC
>CAZKUZ010000078.1:0-2442 GCA_964556045.1 uncultured Thermodesulfobacteriota bacterium
GATCCTTTATTTTCTGTGGCATGCCATTTCCATGAGAAATACGGTTCAGGCGATTCTCCTGGGAATGATCTGCGGCGGCGCCATCGGGAACCTGATCGACCGCTTCCGTATCGGCGCCGTGATCGATTTTATCGATGTCTATTACAAAAAATACCATTGGCCCGCCTTCAATGTCGCAGACGCCGCCATCTCGGTGGGCATCATCCTTTTGATCCTGCAACTTCTACGAAAGGAACCCGGGAAATCGGAAGAGGCGAATTGGAATGCATCCCGTTCTGTTTCACATCGGTAATTTCACCATCTACAGCTACGGCGTGTTCGTGGCGCTCGGATTCGCTGCCGGGATCACATGGGCCTACTTCGACGCGCGCAAACAGGGTATCGATCCAAACAAGATCCTCGACCTCGCCTTTTATCTCGTCCTTTCCGCCATCCTGGGTTCCCGGCTTTTTTACGTCCTAATCGAATACCGCGAGTATCTGAATGATCCCATTCGGATCCTCAAGATCTGGGAGGGCGGGCTTGTCTTCTACGGGGGCCTGATCCTGGCCGGGATTACAGGCACGTGGTACGTGCTGCGTCATCATCTCCCCCACTGGCGCGTCATGGACGTCTTCGCCCCGGGGATTGCCCTGGGCCACGCCATCGGCCGTATCGGTTGCTTCTGCGCGGGGTGCTGTTACGGAAAGGTCTGCCATTGTTCTTTCGGCCTCGTTTTCAAGGATCCCAAGAGCCTGGCTCGATTGGGGGTCCCTCTCTATCCCACGCAGCTGATTTCGTCAGCGATGCTTTTCATCATTTTTTTTATCCTGATCTTTATAGAGCGCAGGAAGAGGTTTGACGGACAGGTCTTCTGGTCTTATGTTTTAATATACTCCACCGCCCGGTTCGCCATAGAGTTCCTGAGGGGTGATCCGCGAGGATTCACCATTCCGGGATTGATTTCAACCTCACAGGGAATCAGCTTGATCCTGATTCCTCTGAGTATTTATTTTCTCATTCGACTGAAGCGCCAAAACGAAAGGCACAGGGGGTAATAACATGAGTATCCTGAACATCCTGAAGTATCCGGATCCCTTCCTCAAAAAACCGGCGGAGGCCGTTCCGGAAAAGGAAGATGTCTCTGATCTCATCAAAGACATGTTCGACACCATGTATAACGCCCGGGGAATCGGCCTCGCGGCTCCACAGGTTGGGGTCGGAAAGCGGGTGATCGTCCTGGACGTTTCGCCAGTGGACGAGACTTCCAAGCCCTTAGCCCTTATCAATCCCGAGATCGTGTCCCGCGAAGGCAGGGAAGAATCCGAAGAGGGGTGTCTGAGCGTCCCCGAACTAAACGTGAAGATAACCCGGGCCAGCAAAGTGACTGTGTCGGGCTACACGCAAGAATGGGAAGTCATCCAGGTAGCGGCGGAAGGTATCCTGGCCATCGCCCTTCAGCATGAGATCGATCATCTCGATGGGGTTCTGATCGTGGACTATCTCAGCCGCCTTAAGAGGGAATTCTACCGGAAAAAAATCAAGAAAATGTATGCACAGAGAATGTAGGTGAATCGTGGGAACGAAACTCGTCTTCATGGGGACTCCCCACTTCGCCGTTCCATCCCTCAGGGCTCTGCACGAAGCGGGCCATAAAATCAGCGGGGTAATCACCCAGCCGGACCGGCGAAAGGGCCGGGGTAAAAAGGTTGTTCCTCCACCCGTCAAGGACACCGCTCTTTCCCTGGGTATCCCCGTTTACCAGCCGGATAACCCCAACACGGAAGACTTTCTCCACCAGCTTGCCGCGCTTTCCCCGAACGTCATCGTGACGGTAGCGTTCGGACATCTCTTGAAAGAACAAATCCTGAATCTTCCTCCCCACGGTTGCCTCAACGTCCACGCCTCTTTGCTGCCGAAATACCGCGGGGCGGCTCCCATCGCTTGGGCCATTTTCAACGGGGAAGAGGTCACGGGTGTCACGATCATGAAAATGGACGAGGGGATGGACACGGGTCCCATCCTGGCGGTGCGGGAGGAAGTTATCCGACCCGACGATACCACCGAGACCCTGGGCCAAAGGCTGTCGGAAATCGGAGCGGCACTGATCGTTGAAACCCTCGACAAGTGGCTCGCGGGAAGGATTACCCCCGTTCCCCAGGATCCCCATCACGCCACCTACGCCCCGCCGCTCAAAAAAAGCGACGGGAAAATCGACTGGGCTCGACCCGCCGCAGAAATTGAACGGCAAATCAGGGCCATGACTCCTTGGCCCGGCGCCTTTACCACGATCGAGGGAAAGATGTTGAAAATTTTCAAGGCAGAGGTCGTCGACACGGACGAGGCCATGGAACCCGGCCAAAGCCTCATCACGAACGATGCCTGGCGGGTGACCACGGGAAACGGCGCTCTCGAGCTTTTGGAAATCCAGTTGGAAGGTAAAAAGCGCCAGAATATTCATAC
>CAZKUZ010000079.1:0-1898 GCA_964556045.1 uncultured Thermodesulfobacteriota bacterium
GGGAAACGTGCGTGGAAAACCTGAAACAGGTCGTGACCAGTGAAGGATAGCGAAATCCGCATCGGCGTCTACGTCTGCCATTGCGGCAAGAACATCGCGGGGGTCGTTCATACCTCCGAGGCCGTGGAATTCGCCCAGACCCTGGAAAACGTGGTCATGGCGCGGGAGGATCCCTACCTCTGCGCCGAACCGGGCCAGAAACAGATCATGGCGGACATCAAGGAGCACAACCTGAACCGGGTGGTCATCGCCGCCTGTTCCCCCAAGCTCCACGAACCCACCTTCCGCGGCACCCTGAGCAACGCCGGCCTGAATCCCTACCTGTTAGAGATGGCCAACATCCGGGAACATTGTTCGTGGGTCCATCACGGAGACAAAGAGGCCGCCACCGAAAAGTCGAAGGACCTCATCCGGATGGCCGTGGCCAAGGCCAGGCTGTTGGAACCCCTGGAAAACCGCAGGGTCTCCACGCAGAAACGGGCCCTCGTCATCGGCGGGGGCGTGGCCGGAATGCAGGCGGCGCTGGACCTGGCAGACATGGCCATCCCCGTCATCCTCGTGGAGAAATCCCCCTTCCTGGGTGGCAAGCTCCGGGACTGGAGCCGCATCCACCCTTCCATGGAACGAGCGGAATCCCTCATCCTCCCCATGGGGACCCGTGTCCT
This sequence comes from uncultured Thermodesulfobacteriota bacterium, assembly GCA_964556045.1. Classification (GTDB taxonomy): domain Bacteria; phylum Desulfobacterota; class S145-22; order S145-22; family S145-22; genus JAOZMY01. The sequence continues at coordinate 666 of CAZKUZ010000079.1, forward strand.
GACCCATCCTCTCATCTCCGTTTTCACCAACAGCGAGGTCACGGACTTCACCGGCTACATCGGAAATTTCCAGGCCACGGTGACCCGGCTCCCCCGCGGGGTGCTCCCCTCCTGTGATCTCTGCGGACAGTGCGTTACGGCCTGCCCCGTGGAGGGTGAGGACGGCCGCAAGGCCATTGGGATTCCTTCCCCTGGCATCAACCCCGCCGTCATGGCCATCGATTTCGGGATTTGCACCCGCTGCGGGAAATGCGTCGAGGCCTGCCCGAAGGACGCCATCCGCCTGGACGAATCGGAGACGGAACAGACCTTCGAGGTGGGCGCGGCGATCGCCGCCGTGGGCTTCGACCTCTTTCACGCGGAGTCCCAGCCCAAATACGGCTACGGACAGGTCACTGCCGTCCTGACGTCCGTGGAGATGGAAACCCTCCTCAAGGCCCCCGCGTCGAAGACGCCCCTTGTCCATCCCCGGACGGGAAAACCGATGAAAAAGGTCGCCTTCATCCAGTGTGTCGGCTCCCGGGACCCGGAGGGGAACCGCTACTGCAGCCGGATCTGCTGCATGGTCGCCCTGAAACAGGTCAAGGAGCTCCTCGAACGGGATCCGAACCTCGACATCACCGTCTATTACCGGGACATCCGCACCATCAAGAAGCAAGACGAGGATCTCTACCGGGAGGTCCGGGACCGGGGGGTCCGGTTCGTCCGGGGTGTCGTCCAGTCCATCACGGGGGGCGATGAAGCCACCGTCCTCGTTCACAGCGAGATCACCGATACCATGGTCACGGACACCGCCGACACGGTGATTCTCTCCCTTGGAAGCGTTCCTCCCGCCGACCGGGACAGGGTCAAGAGCGTTCTGAAGCTCAGCACCTCGGACGACGGGTTTTTCCTGGAGGCGCATCCCAAGCTGAAACCCCTCGATACCGCCATCGACGGGGTCTTCCTGGCCGGGGCGTGCCAGGCCCCCAAGAACGCGGCGGAAAGCATCACCCAGGGCAGCGGCGCCGCCGCGCGGGTAGCTGGCCTCTTGACCAAGGACCATCTGGAGCTGGACGGCATCGTGGCCTTCGTCGATCTAAACCAATGTCACGGCGAATGCCTGCTGTGCATGAAGCAGTGCCCCTTCTCCGCCATCGAGCCCATCGTGGTGGACGGCAAGAAGAAGCCCCACATCATCGAGGCGGCCTGCAAGGGCTGCGGCACCTGCGCCGGGGCCTGTCCCCACGAGGC
>CAZKUZ010000080.1:0-1946 GCA_964556045.1 uncultured Thermodesulfobacteriota bacterium
GGATTTATCCGGGTCCTGGACGTAACCGCCCTGTTCATGCTGCCTATTCCTCTCCTGCTGCTCCTCGTCCCGCCCATCCACGCCGAAGATGCCGAGCAGAAAGACAAGCTGACGTTCACGGAGTTGAAAAATAATATCAAGAATAAAAAGGTTCTCCAGATTCTTGTCGTTTCCCTCTTCGTGTTCATCGCCTTTACCCCTGTCTTTTATTTTATCCGAGGCTTCGCGAAGAGCATCGGGATCGTAAACGCGGGATGGTTCTTTACCATCTCAACCCTGCTTGAGATTTTCGTCCGGCTCGTGGGAGGACGCTACCTGGACCGGGGAAACAAACCCAGAACCCTTTTTATCTCCCTCTTGGTGCTCCTGTTCGGATACCTCCTCCTCGCCCACACCCGTTCCCACCCGCTCTTTTTCATCATCGCGATCCTCTTCGGCCTGGGTTGGGGCGTGGCGCTTCCTCTCCTGAACGGGCTCCTCTTTGACTACTCCGATCCGCGCCTGCGCGCCCTCAACATGAACCTGGGACTGGAGATGTTCCAGGGAGGGTTCTTTCTGGGCCCCCTCCTGGGAGGCCTTCTCCTCGCCTCCTGGAATTACCAAGCCCTCTACTACGCCTGCGGGGGACTGATCCTCATCGCCATCGCCCTCCTCACGCCCCTGTTAACCCATAAAAAAGATCAAACAGGAGTCCCGATATGATTGCCGTCCTCTGGATCATCGGTATCCTCTTTCTCCTTTTTGTCCTCCTGGAAATCGGATGCCGCCTCTACCACATGCACCGATACGGAATTCCTTTCCACTCGAAAGTCGTGGGAGAGTATCCTTACAGCCAGTTCGTGGAACGGGTTGATCCCCCCCTCCACTACCGCTTCAAAAAGGGATTTCGTTCTCCCATGGTCAATATCAACCGGTTTCATTGCCGGGGGAAAGAGCCGGCGGCGGATGGGGCCAAGAAACGTATCCTGGTCATCGGGGAATCGATGTATTTCGGTGTGAAAATCCTCAACGAGGAGGACCTCTGGTCCAACCAATTGGAGCGCCTTTTGAAGCTGCACGGGTACACCGACTGGGAGGTCATCAACGCCGGAAATCCCATGTATAACACGGTTCAGCACAGGGCCCTCTGGGAACAGGTGCTCCACCGCATCAAGCCGGATATCCTTCTCCTCAACATGGGAGGGAACGACATCACGCAGGCCTGGATGATGGGAAGTCAATGGACCCCCGGGATACCCTGGCCCTGGAAGTTCATCATGGCCCTGGAACGCAGGTCTCCCTGGTGGAACAAGATCCTCTCCCATTTCTGTTTCTACTTTCTCCTCCGAAGAAAGACCATGACGGCGCGGCCGGGATTCATTCCCCAGGACGACACTTTCAAGTGGGAAGAATGCCTGTCGACGATCCGGGAAAACCTCCGTTTCATCGCCGAAGACGCGAAAAAGATCGGGGCTAACGTTGGTATCCTTTCATTCGGCGTGGCCGTCGATCTCGTTCCCCGGCCCGAGGACGAGCGCAAATTGGACGCGATCCAGGCCAACTGGAAAGAGCATTCGGAGGGAAACATGGGCACCATGATCAAGTATTTTGAGGCCTTGAAGGAAGAATTCTGCCCGAAGTTCGACCTCCCGTACATCGACATGCAGGAAGCCTTTCGGCGAAACCCCAGACGGTTTGAATGTTACTTCGATCTGGGGCACTGGAACAAACGGGGAATGCGCTGGGTGGCCAAGACCCTTTTCGAGGAGCTGTACCGCCTTGGATGGCTCGATATGCAAAAAAGCCAACCCAAAGAGGCGATTTCAAATCCTTGAGAGACATTCCATGAAAGACGTAAAATCGATGAAACGGCCCGCCCGAATGGAGCACCTGGAATCTCTCATCGGGTTTGTCGCGGCATGCGCAAGGGAACACGGAGTGCCGCCCAAGATCGTCTCAAAGATAGA
>CAZKUZ010000081.1:0-3058 GCA_964556045.1 uncultured Thermodesulfobacteriota bacterium
AACCCATTCTTCAGGTATTCGTCATGACGATAAATAACCGCCCACCGGTTCCCGTGATACTTATTGTCATCGATATAATGCAGGTTCAACTGCCCGTTGCTGTTGGAGGTCCGGGCATACCTGAACTCCAACCCGTGCTTGAACCCGCGGTCCCCGTAATAGGTCTCCGTGAAGGTGGCGTCCTTGTCCTCCGAAATGGCCCAGAAGTAAGACTCGCTGATCATGACGCCGTCATGGCTGCCCCCCCCGAACACTGGAAAGAGAAACCCGGACTGGCGTTTCCGCTTGGTGGGATAGATCAAGTAAGGAGAGTAGAGAATCGGAATCCCTCCCGCATAAAACTTCGCGTGTTTGGCCACGGCAAAACCTTCGACGGTGACATCCATCCTTTTTGCCTTGAATTGCCACGCCGGCTTCTTGGCGTTACAGGTTGTGAAGGTCCCATCGTAAACCCGATACCGTTCCGGGCCCAGCCGCTCCGCCCGGCTGGCCGTTATTCGATAATTCCCCTTCTTCGTTTTCAAGGTTCCGTTATAGATGGTGCCCAAGTGCGTCAGGAGGTTCAAACGCATGTGGGTACAGGTCAGCTCGTCATCCCCGTCCGTAAACCGGACATGACCCGTGGCCTCCACGTCTTTCGTCGAATTATTCAAAATGATCTTATCCGCCCTGAGCACGCTCTTCTGGCTTCGGATAACGACATGGCCCTGGGCCGTGTAGGTATTCTCATCCTTGTTATAGATCAGTTTATCCGCCTGAATTTTAATGGGACCCTTTACCTTGGAAGGGATTTTTTTCGCGAAAGAATAAGGAGTTAAAAAGATGAAGATAAAGCCGAGGAATCCCAGAACGACGCAGCGCCATTTTCCTGTCACCCCATACCTCCCTCAAAATTTCATTACTGACTACTTATCATTATTGGCCAAGAAAAATCAAGGCGGCCGGACATCCCGTCAGGCCGCCTATAAATCAAACGATCCCGGCTTCGTGGAATTCCTCTATCTTCTTCTCCGAAAACCCGAGCTCACGTAGAACCTCATCCGTGTCCTCACCCTTCAGCGGCGGGGCCTTTCGAATCGTTCCGGGGGTCCGGCTGAGTTTCGTCGGAATCCCGATAGTCTTGATCTTCCCGCAATGGGGATGATCGATCTCCTCCAGCATCTTGAGATGGAGAACCTGCTCGTTCTCAAAGACCTCTTTAATATTCAAGATGGGGCCGCAGGCGACACCGGCGTCATTAAGGATATCGATCCATTCCTCGCTGGTCTTTTCCTTCAACTTTTCATTCAAGATGGCCGAGAGGGCCGGCCGATTGAGCACCCTGTCCTTGACGGTCAGGAACCTCGGATCCTCGATCAGTTCGTCGAGGCCGAGCGTTTTACACAGGCGTTCCCACATTCCCTGATTCCCGGCGGCGATATTGATATGGCCGTCCTTGGTGGTGAAGGTCCCATAGGGCGACATCATGGCATGGTCGTTCCCGTTTCGTTCCGGAACCTGCCCGGTTCCAAAATACTTCGCGGCCTGGAATCCAAGGACCGCCACCAGGCCCTCGAGGAGGGAGGTAGAAACATATTGTCCCTTTCCGGACCGGTTCCGCTCAATCAGGGCGAGGAGAATCCCATACATGGCAAAGATCCCCCCAAGGGAATCCCCGATGGCCACCCCCACCCGCGTGGGACCCGTCTCGGGGTATCCCGTCACGCTCATCAGTCCTGACATCCCCTGGGCGATGGGATCAAACCCGGGGCGATACGCCAGCGGGCCATCCTGGCCGAAACCGGAGATGCTGCAGTAGATCAGACGCGGGTTGTCGGCGCTGAGGGATTCATAGTCTACCCCGAGCTTATACTTGACGTTCGGGCGGAAGCTCTCCACGACGATATCCGCTTCCTGGGCGAGGCGTTTCAGGATGTCGAGCCCTTCTTTGGACCTCAAGTTGAGGGTCATGCTCCGCTTGTTCCGGTTCACCAATAGAAAATAGGCGCTCTCCCCTTCGATAAAGGGAGGACCGAAATCCCGGAGCATGTCCCCCCGGCCGGGAGGTTCAATCTTCAGAACTTCCGCGCCCATGTCCGCGAGCAACATCGTGCAAAAAGGGCCGGCCATGGCCGCCGTCATGTCGACGACTTTTATTCCTTTCAACGGTTCATCCATAAAAGCCTCCTTCTGTTTTGCCCTGTTTTACTCTATTTCATGGGCAACAATCAAGGGATTCCTTTTTGGGCAACGTCTTTTGTCCCCCGATACTTGAAAATGAAAATCGATAAAATAATAAGACTCAGCATCGTCAACGCAGATCCCAAAAAAAAACCTATCCGCTTCAATGTGAAAGAATAAATCGTAAAAAATGACTGCCCGATGCAGAGTCGCACAAAGGCAAACATATCCACGTTTTTCGAGCTCTTGTTCTTTATAATCGTGAAGGTCTGCGTAAGGTACGAAGAGGTGAACAATATCAGGTAGACAAGCAAAACCAGAACTTCAAACGTCGACCAACGCCACATCTGACTATTCCTCCATCGGCAAATCCATGACAGGTTTAATCTCAAGGGTCTTCCCTATGGCAGACATCCACTGCTTCGGATAAGGAACCCGGAAAGCCGCGCTATCCGGCTCCCCCCGGCGGTTGACAAAATCAATCTTCATCACATACTGATACAGCTTTTTCCCCCGATGGTCCTTTCCCACATAGACGGATCGAATGGCCTCTTTTGGTATCTTGAATTCCTTCCCCAAAAAGCGGGTACGGAACATGAGGCCGGACTTCAGTAACAGGAGAAGTCCCGTATAGTTCCTGAAACGCCCGGTATCGGACTCGCACCCATAGAACGTCACACCAAAACTCATGACGATGACCTCCCCCGGCTTGAAACGCCGGGAGATCCACCGCTTATCCCGCCATTGCCACAGGGCAATCCCGCCCATCAAGGCAAAGAAGACAAGGGCGAGCCATATCCATTCCTGTGATTGTAGATAATGTATCTTACTCCTCCCTGGGTATCGATGAAAGTTCCAGCACCAACCGCTTCTTGGTCATTTTAAAACGATACCCCCT
>CAZKUZ010000082.1:0-3438 GCA_964556045.1 uncultured Thermodesulfobacteriota bacterium
CAGATCTCCGACACCTTCTCACGGGGAAGCCCCAGGACCGCCGCCATGGCACCTTCACCCACGGGAACGGCCTCTTGCATGAATTTCCCGCGCTGCTTCACCGCGTAGACGGCGTCCCGAAAGGCAAAAACACCCGACGCAACCAACGCGGCATACTCTCCCAGGCTGTGGCCGGCGAGATAAGAAGGCGTCAACCCGACCTCCTCGGCAAAGACCCGATAGGCCGCGATGCTCACGGTCAGGATTGCGGGTTGCGTGTTCTCCGTGAGCCGGAGGGTTTCTTCCGGCCCCTCGAAACAGAGTTTTTCCATATCCAGGGAAAGGGCGTCACTGGCCTCTTCAAAAACCGCCCTGGCCACCGAGCTGTTTTCGACCAGGCTCTTCCCCATTCCAACCGTCTGGGCCCCTTGGCCCGGAAAAACAAACGCCCAAAGCGTCATGACAGCTCCCTACATCCTCTTCTTTTTCTTTTTCCGCGCGGCTTGCTTGATGAGGGCGGCCGCGATCTCGTTCCGCTGAATCTGATTGGTCCCCTCATAGATCTGGAGGATCTTGGCGTCCCGCATCATCTTTTCCAACGGGTAATCCTTCATGTAGCCATAGCCGCCAAGGACCTGGACGGCATCCGTCGTGACCCGCATGGCCATGTCGCTGGCAAAGGTCTTGGCCATGGCGGAATAGTGGGAAAACTCCTTCGCGCCGCTGTCGATATGCCGGGCCACGGCATAGACCAGGGCACGGGCCGCCTCTATCTGAATGGCCATATCCGCCAGCATGTGCTGGATGACCTGAAAGGACGAAATATGTCGGCCAAACTGCTCTCTCTCGCGGGTGTAGGCAACGGCATAATCGAGGGCCCCCTGCGCCAAACCCACGCCCTGCGCCCCGATGCCGGGACGGGAGTGGTCAAAGGTCTTCAAGATCACGAAAAAGCCCTGGCCTTCCCTCCCGATCATGTTCTCTTTGGGGACACGGCAGTTGTCGAAGATCAACTCCCGGGTCGCGGAGGCCCGGATTCCCAGTTTCTTCTCCTTCTTCCCGAAGCTGAAACCGGGCATTCCCTTCTCCACGATGAAACCGGTGCAGCCACGCGGCCCCCTCGATTTGTCCGTCATGGCGAAAACGGAATAGATCTCCGCCTCTCCCCCGTTGGTAATCCACTGTTTCGTCCCGTTGAGGATGTAATAATCCCCGTCCTTTGTGGCCGTGGTGCTGAGGTTCGTGATGTCACTCCCCGCCCCCGGCTCCGTGACGGCGAAAGCCGCCAGACGTTTTCCGCTTCCGATCTGGGGGAGATACTTCTTCTTCTGCTCCTCATTCCCGTAAAGAAGGATGGGATAGGCCCCCAGGCCGCTACCCGCGTAACTGACGGAGACCCCGATACAGGCCCAGCTCAGTTCCTCCACGGCGATGCACTGCTCGAAAACACCGCCACCCAGACCACCATACTCCTCCGGGAGACAAACCCCGAACAGGCCGGCATCGGCGCAGACCTTCATGAGTTCCCAGGGGAACTCCTCTTTCTCGTCCAGTTCCGCCCGGGCGGGAACCACCTTCTCTTCGGCGATTCTCCGGGCCAAATCCTTGATCATTTTCTGGTCTTCTGTCAAAAAATAATCGAGCGCCACACTTTCCTCCTCTTATTATTTCTCTAATTTTAATGGAGTATCACAATTAACGCATACGGTAAAGGTTTTCATCCGTATTAAATCGCATTTTCAAGGGTCAAAGACAAACAGAGTTATCTCTCTTCAGAGGTTCGAACCTGTCTTCCGTTTTTCTCTGTATCTCCGTTCATGTTTAGTTTCTGAATGTTCCTTCTCATCCTCTCCACGAGATTCTGGGTCGCCAATTCATGGGCGTGAAAGACTGCGTTCTTGATCGCCTTGGGCGGGGAACTTCCGTGAGCGATCATGCAAACCCCGTCGACCCCGAGCAAGGGCGCGCCTCCGTACTCGGAATAATCGAAGGATTGGAGAAGGTTCCGAAGGGAGCTTTTGATAAACAGGTATCCAATCTTTGCCGCAAAGCTCTGCCTCATGGAGTTCTTCATAAACCCAAAAATGGCGCTGCTCAACCCCTCCGTGAGCTTCAAAACGATATTCCCCACGAATCCGTCACAGACCACCACATCCACGTCACCGCTGAAGATGTCCCGGCCTTCCACGTAGCCGATATAGTTGAGGAACGAGTTGGAGAGGAGCTGATGGGTCTCCCGTGTCAGGGTATTCCCCTTCGAGGTCTCTTCCCCGTTGCTGAGGATCGCCACGCGGGGGAAAGGGATATGGAGAACCGTTCGGCAGAAAACCGTTCCCACCACGGCGAATTGACGAAGATGGTCCGGGCGGCAGTCCACGTTGGCCCCAATATCCAACAGGACCATGTGCCCCTTGAAGGTAGGGATCAGCGTGGCGATGGCCGGCCGATCCACCCCCGGAATCCTGCGAAGCGTCATGATGGCCGCCGCCATGATCGCGCCCGAATTCCCGGCACTGACCATGGCCTGGGCCTTCCCCTCACGTATCAACTTGAATCCGACTCGCAGGGAAGAGTCTTTCTTCTTGCGAACCGCAATGGTCGGGGCCTCGTCCATCCCGATGGCCTCGGAAGCATGGACGATCTCCACGTTGGAGGGGATCCCCCCCAACCGCTTGGCCTCCCTCTTTATCCGTTTTTCATCACCGACTAAGATAACGGGCACACCACTGAAAGAGGCCTGAAAGGCCCCTTTCACGACCCATTCCGGGGCATGATCGCCCCCCATTGCGTCAACGCAGACCTTCATAACGAGGAAATAGAAAAGGGAGGAAGACCTACCCTTCTTCTATCTCCATGATCTCCTTGCCTTTGTACGATCCGCAGTGCGGACATACATGGTGGGGAAGCTTTGGCTCCAGGCATTGGGGGCAGACGGAGAGGGCAACTCCTTTCCACGCGTGATGGGAACGTCGCTTATCTCTCCTCGCTTTCGAGGTTCTTCTCTTGGGTACAGGCATGATTCTATCCTTTCAGTTTCAGGTTTTTCAGCACGTCAAAGGGAGAAAACCGGGGTTCCGACTCACACCGGCAAGGCCCCTCATTCAAATTGGCGCCGCAGGTTGGGCACAGCCCCTTACAATCAGGGCAACAAAGGGCGCGATCCGGCATACCGAGGAACACCTGTTCATACAGGACATTTTCGAGGTCCAGTTCGACGCCGTTGTAAATGGAAACATCCATATCATAAGGTTTCAACTCCAGATCTTCCACCTTGCACATCTCATGAAACGGGGAATAGATAGACCTAAAGTGGTGATAGACAGGGTATCGAAAGTGCGTAAGACAGCGGCTGCAGGTAAGGTCCAGCTCCACTGAGACCTCCCCTTCCACGATAACCATCCCGTCTTTGCTCCACACCCTGACCTTTCCTTCCACGTCGGACGTGGCGGAGAAATCCGA
>CAZKUZ010000083.1:0-3068 GCA_964556045.1 uncultured Thermodesulfobacteriota bacterium
GGCCAGGTGGATCTCCCAGCCTTCTTGTTGTTTCAAATCTCGCGCCGTCTGATAGACACAGATGTGGGTTTCGATGCCGCAGACGATGAGGTTGTTTCTTTTTTCGTGTCTTAAGCGATCGATTTCTTCGATGAAGATGTCGTTTCCAAGGCAGCTGAAAGACGTTTTTCCGATGGGCCTGTAGGCCGACCCGAGAAGCTCCCGAATGGAGGACAGGGTGCGGCCGAGCCCCTTGGGATACTGTTCCGTGAGAAGGATGGGCAGCTCAAAAGTCTTGGCCAGGTGAACGAGGAGCACCACGTTTTTGAGAACGGTCTCTTTCTCGTGGATGGCGGCAAAGAGTTTTTCCTGCATGTCGATGATGAGTAAGGCGGTATTGCCGGCGTTCAAACCCATGACAACCTCCTGAATTCTTGAATAAGATGCTTTACTATAACAGGCGCGATCATGTTTTTGAACAGGGGGTATCTTCCCACCGGCGTATAAAATATGGTAGGTAGAGACATCATTCGCGGGGAGGGACGGGTTGTGTCAAAATGGGATACTATTTCGCTGAGGATTGACCCGAAGCTCAGGGAAAGGGCGGGAAAGATATTTGAAGAGCTGGGATTGACCACGGAGGAGGCCGTTACCCTCTTTCTCAGGCAAGTGGTATTGAGACGGGGACTCCCTTTCGATATCCGTTTGCCGGAGGAGGGGAATGAGGCTGAGGATCCGTTCGCGCTCGACGATCAGTTCAACAATTTCGATTTTCGTTAAAGCAGCCCCGGTCAACCCGGAAGGCTCGATGGAAGGGAGGAATAGATGACGATTCGACGACTTCAAAATACAGTGTTGATCCTGATGGTTTTCCTGTTTGCTGGTGTAATGGTGGTTGATCAGGGGATCGCGGCCGGCAAGAAGGATCCCGCCTGCCGTTATGAGCTCTCGCTTAAGGAGGCCGGAGCGATCCTTGGTGTTCCGGCCGATGACTTGAACATGCGCAGCTTCAAGCAGCCGGTCTCACCCGAAAACCAGAAAAACAAGACCTACAAGACCTTCCCGTGCAGTTACGGTTACAGGTCCAAATCCAACTTCCTGAAGTCGATCAGCTACACGGTCTCTGTCTTCAATCGCCCGGAAAAGGCCCGTTCGGTTTTCAACACGATGAAGGGAAACTTCAAGACGGTGGCGAAGGTGGAGGCGGTTCCGGGGCTGGGAGATGAGGCCTTCTGGGTGAATGACAAGCGTTTCCATCGGCTTGTGTGCCTGAAGGGGGGAATCATGATCGATGTTTTGAGCCCCAAGGAAGTCGGATTGCAGAAACGTGTCGTTCAGCTTTTACTGGGCAAATAATTCCCGAGTGAGGCTGTTGGGCCTTTATCCTGTTCACCCTGTCGGAGTTTAAAGGAGAAGCCTCAGTCTTCACCCTCCAGCCCGAAAGAGGTTTCCGGGGGCTTGTAGGCCGGGTGCCAGATGAGGTAGTCGAGCCAGGGGGAAGGAATCTGCTGGGCGTCCATGGAGAAGTGGATCATGGGATGCCAGTGGGGTTCCTTCGGTTTGCTCAAAAGACGCATGCCGGCTTCCTTTGGCGTGCGCCCCCCCTTTTTCCGGTTGCAGGCGTGGCAGCAGGTAACCACGTTGGTCCAGGTTGTTTTGCCCCCCTGGGAGCGGGGGATCACGTGGTCATAGGTGAGGTCCTTGGGCTCGAAGACCCTGCCGCAGTACTGGCACCGGTATTTGTCCCGGACGTAGATATTCCGGCGGGTGAACTTGACCTCCTGGTGGCGGTACTTGACGTAACGGGTGAGCCGCAGGACCGCGGGCAGTTTCATGGACATGGAGATGGCATGGACGACCTGTTCGTAGGCGCTGATGACCTCCGCCTTCCCGAGAAACGAGAGGATAATCGCCTTTCTCCATGAGATGACGCCGATGGGTTCGAAGGTGGCGTTGAGCAGGAGTGAAGGCTTCATGTTACCGTTTCCCCACATGACTACCCCCTGAGGACCCGTTTTTGGTCGATGCGGATGGTGATCCGCAGCTTGTCGAAGAGCTCCAGAATGGGCACGGCGAACTTTCTCGAGAGGCCGGTGAGCTCCTTGAAGGATTGCACGGTCAGCTCCCCGTTTTTCTTGAGAAAGGCGATGGAGGCCTCTTTGATCTTCTCGAACGCGGCTTTGTCCATGTAGATCTCTTCCGTCAGCTTGACGCATTTGCCTTCTTTCACGAGGAACGCGAGGATGGTCTTGAGCTGATCGGGTGACGTGCCGAGCCTTGACGAAAGCTCCTTGAGGGTCGGTGGCTGGGTGCCGCCTTCCCGGAGGTTCCGCTCAACCGCCTCGATGGTTTTCTGGAAGGCGGGATCGACGGTTTGGTTGTGGGTGGCCAGTCGGACGGTATCCTGCTGGACGACGAATCTCCCGTTTTCACACACGACGCCCAGGAGATGATCCCAGAACCGTTTGTCCGTGTCGGGGGCGATCTGGCTGCGAAGAACTTCCTTTTCCATCCCCTCTTTCAGGGGATTGGCCTTGTGAAAGGATGTCAGGGCCTTCTCGATTCCTCGGGACAGCTCTTGAATCAGATGGGCGTGGAGGTAGATCGGAGGGGTCAGATCGACCTCGTGAATTTCCCCGTTTTTCATGGCCTCCTTCAGGATGGCCTCCAACTCTCCGCGGGAGAGGTTTGTTTCTTCCATTAGGCCGTGAAAGGTGATGCCTCGCAGCCCGCTGTCTTTGACAAAGAACAGCACCTTCTCCCGGTCCGACCCGTCTTTCAGGAGCCGCAGCGTCTCGAGGGTCTGCGGGGCGTTGCGTTTGCGTCTGGGCGGGTGAATGGCCAGAATTTCCCCGCCGCCCAGGGTCTGGATCTTGCCGGAACCCCGGATGACGAAGCGGTCTTTCGGGAGGGCGATGACCGGTTCTTCGAAGACGAATTGGACGAAACCCTCGTCCGAGGGCCCCAGGCTCTCCTTGTCAAGAAGATAGATCTTGGCCAGGTGCAACGAGGTCCCCACGTGGAACCGATGAATGGAGGCGTGGGTGACGGGGTGTTCGGCGGTGGGCAGCATGGTGAGGTACCCGTCG
>CAZKUZ010000084.1:0-1590 GCA_964556045.1 uncultured Thermodesulfobacteriota bacterium
GCTGGCCCACGCCGTCATCGACGCGATCATCGGCGCCCTGGGGAAGGGGGACATCGGCGGGTTTTTCCCCGATACCGATCCCGCCTACGAGGGAAAGTCCGGCGAGGCCCTGTGCGGGGAACTCCTGGCGAGGTTGGAAGACGAGGCGTTCGCGATCCTGAATATCGACGCCACCATCATCGCCGAGGCCCCCAAGCTGGCTCCGTACATGGGCAAGATGCGGGAAAACCTGGCCCGTTGGCTGGGAATCGACGTCTCGCGCGTCAATATCAAGGCCAAGACCCACGAGGGCATCGGGAGCTTGGGACGCAAGGAAGGGATGGCGGCCATGGCCGTGATCCTTTTGGAGAGGGAGGAATGACATGACACAGGCATCACCGATGGGGCGGGTTCGCGTGCGGTTTGCCCCGAGCCCCACGGGTTCTCTGCATATCGGGAACGCCCGCACGGCCCTGTTCAACTATCTCTTCGCCCGGAAGACGGGGGGAACTTTTGTCTTGCGCCTGGAGGACACGGACCAGGCTCGCTCGGAAAAGCGATTCGAAGAAGAACTCATGGAGAGCCTCCGCTGGCTGGGGATCCGGTGGGACGAGGGCCCGGACATCGGGGGTGACGCGGGGCCCTACCGGCAGACCCAGCGGGTAGCGCTCTACAAAATGTTGGCGGAGCAGCTCGTCCGGGAGGGAAAGGCCTACCCCTGTTTCTGCACGGAGGAGGAGCTGGAAGCACGCCGGAAGGAACAGTTGGCGCGGGGGCTCCCCCCCGGCTATGACGGCCGGTGCCGACAGCTCTCCGAGACGGAGCGTGCTCGGTTCATGGAAGAGGGGAAACCCTACACGATCCGTTTCCGCGTCCCCGGTGGCGAGGACGTGACCTTCGAGGATGCAATTCACGGGTCTATCTCCTTTTCGTCTGACGCCCTGAGCGACTTCATTCTCATCCGTTCCAACGGCATGGCCTCCTACAACTGGGCCGTGGTGGTGGACGACGCCAAGATGGGGATCACCCACGTGATCCGGGGAGACGATCACATCTCCAACACCCCCAAGCAGATCCTCCTCTACCGGGCCCTGGGGCTGATGCCGCCCCTGTATGCCCACCATCCCCTCATTCTCGGCCTGGACGGAAAGCGCCTCTCCAAGCGCCACGGCGCCACGGCGGTCTCCCAGTTTCGCCGGGAGGGCTATCTCCCCGAATCGCTGGTTTTCTACCTCGTGGGGCTGGGCGGCATCGTGGCCTCCGACGGTCCCCTCAAGGGGATGGACGAGATCGCCGAGGTTTTTGACCTTGGCCGGGTTTCGAAGGCGGCGGCGGTCTTCGATCACAAGAAACTTACCTGGATCAACGGGCGCTTCATCCGGGAGCTTCCCGTCGAGACCCTCGTGGCCCATCTCAAGCCCTTTCTCAAGGCCTGGGGCGTCATGGGTCGGTTCGACAACGAGAAGATCGCGGAGATCGTGGCGTGCGGCCGGGACAACGCCCAGGTTCTGCTCGATTTTGAGCCGGTTTTCCGAATCTTCATGGATGCCTCTTACACGGAAGGAACCATTTTCGAAGGTCAGGAGCGGGAAACCGCCCGCGCACTTCTTG
>CAZKUZ010000085.1:0-2105 GCA_964556045.1 uncultured Thermodesulfobacteriota bacterium
AGGGAACCGTCATCCCTACCGGCGAGATGATGGCCAACAAGCTCTGGAGAGATTCGATGCGACCCCCGTGCTTCTGAACAAACTGCTTGGCCTCCCGGCGGCTGGAAAAGGGGAGAATATTCGGGATCATGTCCGGAATCAGATCACTCCCGATCACGTAGGTTGCCTTCCTGAAATCGATCGGTTTCTGTTGAATCCAATCGGTGGCACATCCCTCTCTGACCGTCGCAAGCCCTCCATGGTCATTGAGATCCCGCAGGCCGCAGGCGACCCCGCAATAATAGTACTCTTTTCCATCCTTGAAAAGAAGCCGGAAGGCCGTTTTCCTGTACCGTTCAATGTACATCCCGCAAACGGGACACGCCATTCCTTTGTGGATATGCATCCCGCAATGTCCGGGCGGCTCCGCCGCAAATCCCCTTCCCCCCGGAATCTGGAATAAAACTCCTAACAAGAAGAAACCGGTCATGGCGAGTATCAATATAAGCTCTCTATTCTTTCTTCTCATTACCTATCACCCTTGAAAACGGGAAACAGTCGAGGGCGTTACTTTCTCGTCCCGCGTCTCGCGCGCTGGACCATCTCCTCGGTCACCTCGTACAGACGCACAATCGCTGTCCCGTCGTAATCCTTTCTCAAAACCTCCGCGGCACTCTTTCCCTTTACGGGAACGACATCCCAGCCCATCGGCCCCACGAGAGACGACCCGGCGACGAAATAGGTGTCCGGGGCATCGGCCCTGATCTTCTTCGTGGTGTAGTAATCGGTCACCCACATCAGGGCAATGTCTTCCTTCGTTTTTCCCGGCACGTACTTGGTGACGTGGTGATAGGTATGCAAGAAACACTTGGGCGAACAAAAGAAAACAATTTTACCGTCCTTGAACTTCATCCCCGCGTTCCATTTCGGATAGCGGGCCACAAACATCCCACAAACGGGGCACCGATCCCTCTTGGTCGGCTTCGGAAAGGATCCGGCCCATGCGGTTCGGCCGAGCCAGCCCCCGCGTACCAGCAATCCCGCACCAAGAACAGACCACCCCATTGTCTTGATAAACGCTCGTCTGTCCATTGTCTTTTTCTCCTGTCAGGCCGCTATTTCGCCGCCCTGAGGCTCCAGATATAGAGCATCAAAGGATGAAGCTCTTTTTCAGGCATCTTGAAGGCTTTCATCTTTCCCTTTCCTTCAAGAATCACCTTCTTGATTTTAACCTTGTTGTCCATTCGCTTGGCGAACCCAGGGGAAATCCATGCCGGGGCCTTCCCAATTCCTTTGCCGCCTTCTCCATGGCACTTGAAGCACCCGTGTTTTTCGGCCACCTTCTTCCCCTTCAACGCCATCTTGGAAACTTTCTTCATGAGCATCTTCTTGTCTGCACCCATATCGCGATAGGCCTCCGACAGGGCCTCCCGGAACCGGCAGAACACCCCGCCATGCTCCTTTTGGGCCTTTTGGGCATCCTCGGGCCGCGCAAAGGCGATCTTGCTCTTCGTGGTCATGGTTCCCGGAAGATCGCTTCCCACGAGATAAATCGCCTCATCCGCCGGGATGAATTTTCCCGTGACATAGTCCACGACCTCGACACTTTCCACCTTTCCCGCGTATTTCCGCAACGCAATCGCCGCGCAGTGAAGGCTGCAATAGGTTTCTTTATGTCCATCCTTAAACGTGATCCTGTGGTTCGTCTTGTGGAACATCTTGAGATTCATTCCGCAGAGAGGACACCATTTCTGGACATCTTGCTGGGATTGGGCCCACCCAACCCCCGCCATAAGGGTTCCTCCGACGAACACCGCAAAGAGGAGCACTGCCATTCTTTTTCTCATTCTTTATCCTCCTTTGCCAAAGGCATGGGGAGTCATCCCCCTTTCAACGTTCACACTTTTCCCTTTCTCCCCGAGTGAAAGGGGATTTAGAACGGTAAGGTATCTCTTACTGCGTTTCCATAAGGGACTTCGCGGCCTACCCAGGCCGGTCATGAGGAACAAACACGAAAGGACTCAAAGGGAGGATTTCATCCACCACCCTTTCTTTTCGATAGGGAGGAAAAATTACGGGATAGACCCCTTGGAGATAGGACGTTTTCCACCCCTCCCGAAAATTCA
>CAZKUZ010000086.1:0-7412 GCA_964556045.1 uncultured Thermodesulfobacteriota bacterium
TGATAAGTTTTTCTGGACAGAGGAGTGTGCACAAGGCACATCCTTTACACAGGGATTGATTGATTTCGATTCTTGCCAAGGTACCTAACTCCTTTGCGTGGTTCAATCTATCTACGGAAAATCGATGGGAATGTCAAGATGGACGGGAAGAAACTGTAAGGACATGCTGAAATTTGAAATTTTTCGGGGAAGAAGGTATAATCCGTTCAGCGGAATCATGAAATCGGTTCTTTTTTTAAAGGAAGTGAACACTGACATTTTGAATTGGGGAATAAATGGGTAAAGGGAACCTCACGGTTGAGGCTCAAAGAAAACTTGAGCGGGTGGAAGACGAACTTGCTCGCTATAAAAAGAAACTGGCCGATCTCAGCAGAGAGAAAAAGCTTTTAGAGTCCCTGATCCGCCATTCCTTCCTCGGTATCGTTGTCGTCGACGAAGATATGAGGATCACTTCCTGTAATCGTCAGTTCGAACGGCTCTTTCAATACAAGAAAAAAGAAATTGTAGGCAAGAATCTGGATGAGGTCATCGCGAGGGGACCTTCTCTTAAGGGTGCTTTGAGATTTTCCGAAAAAACCCTGAAGGGAAGGGCGACCCATGGATCCGGGACACGCTTCAAGAAGGATGGCAGCCCGATTGAAGTGGAGTTCTTTGCTGTTCCTGCTATCGTGGATGGAAGGGTCGTGGGGGCTTATGGGATGTATCAGGATATCTCTGAGAGGGAAAGATTGTCCCGGGCTCTGAAAGAAAGTGAGGAGAGATACCGGAAACTTGTGGATGTGTCACCTCTGGCCATAGGGGTTTATGATCCGGATGGAAAGATCTTTTTTGCAAACAGGACTGCCGCCGAGCTGATGGGTTTTGGGTGTCCGGAAGATCTTCTTGGAAGGTCTGTTTTGGAGTTTGTCCATCCTGATTCGTTTAATTTTGTAAAGGAAAGGATCAAGAGGCTTGCGGAAGGCAGATCGCAGCCGAGGGTTGAAGAGAAATTTTTAACTTCCGATGGAAAGACGATCCACGCCGAGGTCATCTCGACGCCGATTACCTATGAGGGTAAACGGATGATTATGATCGTCTTCCAGGATATTTCAGATCGTATCCGGACAAGGAATCTTATCGAGGAAAGTGAGGCGCGTCTTCGAAGGGTTTTTCAGGCTTCTCCTCTTGGGATGGGCCTGGTGCAGGATCGGACCATGCAATGGTACAATACGGCCATGTCGAGGATTCTTGGATATGAACCGGAGGAGTTGATAGGGAAAGAAGCGAGAATACTCTATCCCGATGACGAGGAGTATTACAAGGCTGGGACATGTATTGATTCCCTTTCCCAGGGTAAAAGTGTAGCCGAAGTCGATACAAAATGGGTCAGGAAGAATGGCGAGGTGTTTGATTGTCATCTCTGGTATTCCCTCTTGGATAAGGAATCGGGAACTCCTATGGTGTTGGCGATTGCAGAAGATATTTCCGAGCGCAAAAAGATGGAAAGACTGCTTCAAGAAAGTGAACTCCGATATCGGCAATTGGCGGAATTTTCACCTCTTCCAATTTGTGTTTTTGACATGGAGAGGATTTATTTTGTCAACAAAGTGGCTCTGAAATTGATGGGGGCAGATTCGTTGAATGAACTTGCGGGCCGGTCGATTTTCGGTTTTGTTGCTCCCGAGTTCCGGGAAATGGCGGTTAAACGCACCAAGAAGATCCTTGAGGAGCAGGTCGAGCTTCCGCCGGTCATTTTCAAGGCATTTAGCTTGAAGGGTGAGGAGATCTTCGTAGAAGCTCATTCCATGCCGGCCCGGTACAATGAAAAGAATGCCGTGATTACCGTGTTTTCGGACGTTACGGAGAAGAGGAAAGCCGAAGAAAAATTAAGGGAGGAGCAGGAAAGATTTCGGAGGCTCTACGAGGAATCGAAGCGGCAAGAGGGGCTATATCGTTCTCTTTTGAATTCCTCGGCGGACGCAATCGTGATCTATAATCTTGAGGGGGCAGTAGAGTACGTAAGTCCCTCGTTTACGCGTATCTTCGGATGGACGTTCGATGAGCTGAAAGGAAAGAGAATCCCCTTCGTTCCGGAATCGGAGAGGGAAGCCTCGATGGGTGTGATTAAGGAACTCATCAAGAATGGGACCCAAGTTCACGGTTTTGAGACAAAACGATACACGAAGGATGGAAAGATTCTCGATATCAGTATCAGCGCCTCACGTTTTAGCGACAGCGAAGATAACCCTGCCGGTATGCTCGTGGTCTTGAGGGATATCACGAAGCGGAAGCAGGCGGAGAAGAAACTGAGGGATGAGGAAAATCGGTTTCGAGAGCTCTACGAGGAATCGAAGCGACAGGAAGACCTGTACCGCTCCCTCTTGAATTCCTCTGCGGATGCGATTGTGATCTATGATCTTGAAGGATCGGTAGAGTATCTGACTCCCTCGTTTACACGTATCTTCGGATGGACGCTTGAGGAACTGAAAGGGAAGAAGATTCCATTTGTCCCGGATTCGGAGAAGAAAGCGACGGAAGGTGTGATTAAAAAACTTTTTTCGACGAAAGAACCTATCCGTGGTTTTGAATCACGTCGATTAACGAAGGATGGACGCCTTCTGGATGTCAGCGTGAGCGGTTCTCTCTATGCGGATGCCTCTGGAAAGCCTGTCGGAGTGCTGGTCGTTTTGAGGGATATTACCGAGAGGACGAAGGCGGAGAAGGCCATTCGAGACTCGGAGAAACGTTTTCGGGATCTCTTTAACTCGGTTTCCGACTTAATCTATACCCAGGATTTGGAAGGACGTTTCCTTTCCGTGAATCGGGCCATCGTGGACCTGTTTGGGTATGCCCTCGAGGAAATCATCGGGCGCAAGGGTAGTGATTTTATGAAGCCGGAATTGCGATCCAACTATGAAAGCGAATACCTGGCATCAATCAGGAAAAAAGGATTCCACAAGGGAATTGCGGTCTACTTTACGAAGAGCGGTCGGAAAGTCTATCTTGAAAACAACAGTACTCTGTTTCAACAGGAGGATGGAGAACCGTACATTAGTGGGATTGCCAGGGATGTGACGGACTGGATTACCTCTCAACGTCGGATAAAGAAACTTCAAGGGGAGATGTTGCAGGCCCAGAAGATGGAGGCCATCGGTACCCTGGCGGGAGGAATCGCCCACGATTTCAATAACCTCCTTATGGGAATCCAGGGAAACGTCTCTCTCCTCAAGCTCAAAGGCCGGCTGGAGGCATCCGACCTGGAGCGTTTGAAAAGTATCGAAGAATATATTCACAGCGGTTCCGAGCTGACCATGCAACTGCTGGGGTTCGCGCGCGGAGGGAGGTATGAAGTCGCTCCCACAAATCTGAATGAAGTGATTCGAAAAGAGGTCAAACTTTTTGGGAGAACGAAAAAGGAGATAGAAATACATCTCAAGCTCCAGGAAGACCTGTGGATTGTCAATGCGGACCAGGGCCAGATGAGTCAGGTGTTCCTGAATCTTTTTGTGAACGCCTGGCAGGCGATGCCGAAAGGCGGGCACATCTACGTTCAGACGGAGAATGTGACCTTGGACGGCAGGAGGGTAGAGTTTCCGTCAATGGCACGTGGGAAATACGTGAGAATCACAGTTTCCGATACGGGAATCGGTATGAACGAGGAGACACGAAAACGGATCTTTGAACCTTTTTTTACGACAAAAGGAGGTGACCGGGGAGTGGGGCTCGGCTTGGCTTCCGTTTATGGTATCATTGAAAACCACGGAGGAACCATCCACGTGGAAAGCCAAGTTGGTCTGGGGACAACCTTTACCCTTCTTCTTCCTGCTACCGGCGAAGTCGTCCGTGAAAAAGAGCAAAAGACCACAAAGCAGATCGTTACGGGAATGGGACGGATATTATTGATCGATGATGAGGTCAAGATCCTTGAAGTGGGCAAACAGCTTCTCGAGGTCCTCGGCTACGAGGTGGAGGCGGCCAGCAAAGGGGAGGAGGCGATCGAGATTTTCAAGCGTGACGGTAAAAAGTTTGACCTCGTTGTTTTGGATATGATCATGCCGGGTATGGGGGGTGGAGAAATTTTTGATGAATTGAAAAAAATTGACCCGGAGGTAAAGGTTCTTTTGGCGAGCGGTTACAGCATCGACGGTCAGGCCTCGGAGATCCTTGCCAAGGGATGCAATGGGTTTATCCAGAAGCCCTTCTCCATGGAAAAACTGTCTGAAAAGATCAAGGAAATCTTGTCGAATTGATTCAATTCCTGGTAGTGGCGCCGCCCGGGTCAGACGAGTTGTGTGATGTCCTCGGCGACTTCGGGGTAGTTCTCCCGCATCTTGATGTCGTGTCCGGGAAACAGCAGATCCATTGAGCCGCACCGTTTTCTCAGCTTTTCGTATGATTTCATCCATGCCACGAGATCGGTTATGAGGGCGCTGGGCCAGTCCTTTTCGTAATTCTCAAAGACGTGGGCACAATCGGACCCGAGGATGGCCGTCCCTTTCTCCGTTTCCACCG
Organism: uncultured Thermodesulfobacteriota bacterium; assembly: GCA_964556045.1. Lineage (GTDB taxonomy): Bacteria > Desulfobacterota > S145-22 > S145-22 > S145-22 > JAOZMY01. The sequence goes on from CAZKUZ010000086.1 coordinate 4,492, forward strand.
CCACGGCCTGGAGACCCACCGAATGGCCGGGGGCCAGCAGGCAGGTGATTCCCGGCAGGATTTCCTCGTCTCCCTGGATCAGCCGAAGGTGTCCTGAGCCCTCGAGTTTTTCCAGGTGTCGCGCGGTGTCTTGAGAGAAGACGTGCTGGAAGGGCGGGCGCTGGGCGATGGGATCCTCCGTCCAGAAGCGGTATTCCCTTTCCTGGACGTAAACCGTGGCGTTGGGGAACAGGGAGATGCCATTGGCATGATCCCAGTGGAGATGGGTCAGGATCACGTGACGAATTTCGCCGGCCTTCATATCCATGCGCCGGAGAATCTCCGCCGGAGAAACGTAACCTTTGAGGGATTTTTCTCGGGCCAGCTCGGGGGAAACACCGGCGTCGACGACGACCGGATCGTGATCTCCCGTGATGACCCAGATGTAGTAGTGCCGCATTACGGTTTTGTCCCAGTCTTTCAGCCACATGAGAAAGGCGCCGGAGCTTGTAAAGGGGCCGGCGTATTTCAAGGCATAGATGCTGTGGTGCGTCATCTTTTTAGATATTTCCTTCGGCGATTTTCTTGATGGCCTTTATCACCGTTTCGACGTCTTCTCGGGTATTGAAATATCCCATGCTCAGTCGGATGGTGCCCTCGGGAAAGGTTCCCAGTGCCTTGTGGGCCAGGGGGGAGCAGTGGAGGCCGGCCCTGACGAGGATGTCGAAACTTTTGTTCAGGATTCCACCGGCCTCGGAGGGAGGGGGACCTTCCTCCATCCACGCGAGGTTGATGGACCCGCATCCGCCCAACGACTGGTCCTCCCCGCCCGGAAGGAGGCTGTCAAAGGTGATGGAGACCGTCGAGGTCTGCCTGGTGACGTCCAAGGGACCATAGATGGTCACGCCGGAAATTTCCCGCAGTCCCTGGAGGAGGAGGGCGATCAGCTCTCGTTCGTGCTCCATGATGGTTTCGACGCCGGTTTCCAGGATGAAATCGACCCCGGCACCGAGTCCCGCGATGCCCACGTTGTTCTGCGTGCCGCTTTCCAGGGCGTCGGGAAGGAAATCGGGCTGCTCGAGGCTTTCGGACAGGGTGCCCGTTCCTCCCCGTTTCAGAGGCCGGAGCGACAGGCCCTCCCGAAGGTAGAGTCCTCCGGTCCCTTGGGGACCCAGAAGCCCCTTGTGTCCCGTGAATGCCAGGAAATCGATGCCGTCACTGACCACGTCGATGGGAAAGCAACCCGCCGTCTGGGCCGTGTCGACAAGAAGGGGGATGTCCCCGATGATGTTCTTTACCGCTGTCAAGTCCTGGATGGTTCCACATACGTTGGAGGCATGATTGACGATGACGAGCCGGGTGTTTTTTTTCAGGGCCTTTTTCAAGGCATCGAGGTCCAGAAAACCCTGGCGGTCGCACGGAATGATATCCGAAGTAATGACCCCCTTTGTTTCCAGGTACTTCATGGGGCGCAGGACGGCATTATGGTCCATGGCGGTGGTAATGACGTGGTCGCCTTCATTGAGAAAACCTTGAAGGACGGTGTTGATTGCTTCGGTGATGTTCAACGTGAACACAATACGTCCCGGATCGGGGATATTGAAGAGGCGCGTAAGGCCTTCACGGGTGTGTTGAACGATTCGTTCAGCTTCCTTGGCGAGAGCGTGTCCTCCTCGTCCCGGATTTGCCCCGACTTCCGTCATGAAGTAGACCATGGCTTCGACCACTTGGGGAGGCTTGGGAAAGGAGGTGGCGGCGTTGTCGAAATAGATCAATTTTTTCATGAGCCCCTCACTGATGTTCCATTAACGATGATTCATAATTATCCGATTCTGACGGGTTTGTGAAGGGCGATCGGGAAGGGGTAGGATATGGAGAAGCGGCAGGCGCCGGTTGCCTTGAAAAGGTGTCTATATTATGATGGGCGATACCTATGTCGATGTCGTATAAAAAGTTTCGCTCCCCTCCCTGGGAAAGATCAAAGAGACTTTCTTTGGTTCTGAGCCCCTTGGGCTGGCTGTATGGGGCGGGGATGGAAATCCGGAATCGGTTGTATGACTGGGGTTTGTTCAAATCCTATCCTCTTCCTATCCCCGTGATATCCATCGGGAACCTGACCGTCGGCGGGACGGGAAAGACGCCCCTCACCATCGAGATTGCGAAGGGACTCATGGAACGTGATCCTGATCTGAAACTGGGAGTCCTCTCCAGGGGGTATCGAGGGGAAAGGGCGGGTCGTTGGCTTGTCTCGGACGGGGAAAGGATTTTGATGGACGCGATGGAATCGGGGGATGAACCCAACCTGATCGCGCGAAGGCTTCCCGGTGTGAAGGTTTTCGTGGGGGCGGACAGGGTCGCCGTGGCGAGAAAGGCGCTCGCCCGTTTCGATCTGGATCTTTTGATTCTGGACGACGCCTTCCAGCATCGGCGGATTCGCAGAGACGTGGACATCCTTCTTGTGGACGCCGAGGCGGGACTGGGAGGAGGCCGGGCCCTTCCATCCGGTCCGTTGCGAGAGTTTCCTCGGAACGTGAAACGAGCGACTTGTCTGGTCGTGAGCCGGTTCGATGGACGTATTCCTCCGGACGTTCTTAATTTCCGCTCACCCGGAACACCCGTTTTCAAGGCCAGAATGGTCGTGTCCAGTGTTTGGGATGCGGTGTCGGGAGAAACCGTTCCGTTGGAGGAAATCAGAAACGAGGAGGTATGGGGGGTTTGCGGGATAGCCCGTCCCACGTCTTTTCTCAAATCCCTCGAGACCTTGAAGTTGAGGCTTGCGGGATTCTCGGTCTTTCCGGATCACCATGACTACACGAGGGAGGATTTTGAAGAAATCCTACGTGAGGCGGGTGAGGGGATCCCCATCATTACCACGGAGAAGGACTGGGTGAAATGGGAAAGAAAGCATCCCTTTCGAAGAGTTTATGTCGTACCCGTGCGCT
>CAZKUZ010000087.1:0-3464 GCA_964556045.1 uncultured Thermodesulfobacteriota bacterium
CGTTTGTGAAACATCTAATATAGTAAGTTAAAGAAATCGGCAAGGCGGTTTGGATCTTATTTATGGGGGAAAAGAGGAGATTGGAGGATAGGAAGTTTCTTATATCGGCTTTCCTGTTGTCTTTTTTGCTCATTCTTTTTGGGTGTTCCTCGTTTTTCTCTTTTTCATGGAATACGGAAAAAGAGGTGAAAGGGCCCTCGAGCTCCAAGACAAGAAAGGTGCGGAATGTTTCCGTTCAACCGCCTTCGACGGTTCCTTCCCATGGAGGGTATCAGAAAGCGAGTGGTGGATCTGCCCTCTATGAGCTCCAAATCACCCGTCTTCCCCAGAAGACGCCGGAGGCCTTGGAGCGTTTTTTTGGCCAGCTCAAAGAGCACGGAATTCGAACCGTCTACTTCCGGGTTTTTCAAAATCCCGGAGATGGTTTTTTTGAGGTGTTGCCCGTTCAGGCGAAGAAGGGGGTATATTTCAAAACATCCCATGCCCCCCTTGTGTCGGACTTGCTCCCCTTGGTGTGTCGTTTCGCCCATGAAAATGACATAAAGATCTACGCCTGGATGAATACCTTAAAGGCGGAATTTTTGTGGTGCCGCGAGGCCAAGCATACCTACAGGTTTGTGCCCTCGCAGGGAAGGCTCGAACGCACGAGCCGCTGGAGCCCCCATGATCCGCGGGTTTTGGCCGCCGTTTCGGGCCTGTTTGCGGACCTTGCGAGAAACCCGATCGATGGAATTCTTCTTCAGGATGACCTGATTCTTCACTACAATGAGGATCTTGGCCTCTTCGCCCGAAAGCTTTTTATGAAAAGCCGGGGGCTGGAGACGTTTGCCCCTGAGGATCTATATGAGTTCGACAAAGCGGGAGGAGGAAAGACCCGGGTTAAAGGTTATACGCCTCTTTTTTGGGCATGGTCTCGATGGAAATGTGAGGAACTCTCTCTCTTCATGGCAAAACTGAAAAAGGCGGTCAAGGCGATACGTCCGGAGATAAAGTTTGCCGTGGACGTAAATTATGAGGCCTTGTTGGCACCGGAGGATGCCCTTGCCTGGTATTCCCGTTCCATCGAGGAGATGGAAAGGATTGTTGCGCCAGATCGTTACGTGGTGATGTCGTATCAGCGACAAATGCAGAGGGAGCTCGAGGAGCCCGAAACAGTTATTTTGGGATATATTCGGGAGATGGTGACAACGGCCTTGAAGTTGGCTCCCGGACCGAATCGCTGGGTCTTCAAGGTTCAGACCATCGATTGGAGAACTCGAGAGCCGATTGTGCCGGATCAGATCAGGATGACGGTGGAAACCATCGAATCTGTTGCACCTGTGCGAGCCTGCCTGATGCCTTACACGCCCCAGCTTTTCAAGGTTGGATTGTTGGCTCGGCTTGGTAAGGTGAGAGATTAACGTTTTGAGGGGGTTGAACTTAGGTGTTCGATAAGCCGGCTTCCCCTTATATTTTGTGTGAGATAAAATTTGGGAATGGGGGGAGAAATGCAAAGTAACGCGGGAAACGGAGAAGTCCTGGTCACGGGAGGGGCAGGATTCATCGGTCGATGGGTCGTGAAATTGTTATTGGACAAGGGATACAGGGTTGTCGTCCTGGATAATCTGAGCTCCGGTTCCCGTGCAAACATAGTGGAATTTGAAGGAAACGGGGACTTTTCCTTTGTGGAAGGCGAAACCGCTGATCAAGGCCTTGTGGATCGTCTGTTCAAGGAGCATGGCTTCCAGGGATGTTTCCACCTGGCCTTTCACGCCAGGACCCGGGATAGCATCGACGATCCTGAAAAGGTGTTCAGGAGCGATGTTCAGGGAACCTTTCATATCCTGGAGGCGTGCCGGGCTTATCGAACCCGCCTGCTGTTCATGTCCACGAATAGGGTTTACGCCCCTTCCTCGGACTGGGCGGGGATTACGGAGCTGCACCCGACCCGTGCAATCACCCCCAACGAGGCCTATCGGATTGCCGGAGAAACCATGGCGCTCTCCTACTGGCGGACCTATGGGCTTCCCGTCACCGTGGTACGCCCTTTTGACACCTACGGCCCCTATCAACGGTTTGACGAAGAGGGGAACGTGGTGGCCGTCTTTATCAGGAGAAAGATGGAAGGGAAGCCCCTTCGCGTTCACGGGGATGGTTCTCAGACACGAGACCTGATGGATGTTTCGGATTGCGCCGATTTTGTCGTGCAGGCGGGGACCTCCGAAAAGACCGTGGGGGAGATCTTGAACGTCGGATCGGGACGTGACGTGACGATTAACCAGCTTGCTGAGATGATCTCGGGGGGAGAGGTGCCCATCGAGCATGTTTCCCATGATCACCCGGAAAAGGGCCTTGAGAAGCTCCTGTGTAATTACCGGAAGGCGCGTGATCTCATGGGATGGCGCCCGAAGATCAAGATCGAGAGAGGAATCAGACAGCTCCAGGCATGGGTAAAGGAACATGGCTTGAGCAGCCGGGAGTGATGGTTGGGCGAAAGGAGGAACGGACAGAGGTGAGGATCCTGTTTCTGGGAAACAACTGGCTGGGCTGGCAGGTGATGAAGTGGCTGAAAGAGACGGGCCGAGAGATCGCGGGAGTTGTCATCCATCCCGAGGAGAAGCAGAAGTATGCCCGGGAGATTCTCCAGGCGGCCGATCTTCCCCCGGAGCGGATCTTTTTCGGTCAGTCCCTCAGGGAAGCTTCCACCCTTGAAGCGATAAGGAAGCTGGCCCCCGACGTGGGCCTCTCCGTCATGTTCGACTATATCCTCGACAAGGCGTTCCTCGATCTCTTTCCGAGGGGATGTTTCAATCTCCATCCTTCCTATCTTCCCTACAACAAGGGGGCATTTGCCAACGTGTGGGCCATTGTCGATCGGACCCCCGCCGGGGTCACGTTCCACCTCATCGACGAGGGGGTAGACACGGGTCCCATTGTGGCGCAGAGACGCGTCGAGATCGAGCCGGTGGACACGGGCGAAACCCTGTACCGGAAGCTGGAACGGGCGGGCGTGGAGTTGTTCAAGGAAACCTGGCCCAGGGTGGAAGCCTGTACCTTTGAGCTGCGACGGCAGGATCCGGATGAGGGAGAGGTTCACAGGCGAAGCGACGTGGAGCGAATCGACCGGATCGACCTGGACAGGGAATATAAGGCGCGGGACCTGATCGATATCCTGCGCGCCCGCACTTTTCCTCCTTACAAGGGTGCCTATTTCGAGGCGGACGGGAGGAAGATTTATATGGAACTGCGTCTCTACGAGGACCCGGAAAAATAAACGCAGGAAATCAGGTTCTATAAAACGAGAGAGGCGGGCGACAGCCCGCCTCTCTCTGTCTCGTCGGATCAGATATCGTAATACAGGGCGAACTCGTAGGGGTGGGGGCGGAGACGGATGGGATCGACCTCGTTCTGGCGTTTGTAGTCGATCCACGTGAAGATGGCATCGTCCGTGAAGACGTCCCCCTTCATCAGGAACTCGTGATCCT
>CAZKUZ010000088.1:0-2259 GCA_964556045.1 uncultured Thermodesulfobacteriota bacterium
CAGCAGTCCGGCAGAATCATCAACGTCACCTCCGTGGCAGGAATCGTCGGAACCGTGGGACAGATCAACTACAGTGCCGCGAAGGGGGGGATTATCTCCATGACCAAATCGATGGCGAGGGAACTGGCCCGCTATCAGGTCTGCGCCAATGTCATCTCGTTGGGCATCGTGGCGACAGAGATGACGGAAAAGATACGAACCGATCCAAAACTGAAGGACATCTACATGAACCGGATCCTGTTGAAGCGCTTCGCGGAACCGGACGATATCACGCCTGCCTTCGTGTTTTTGGCATCCGACGAAGCCAGTTATATCACGGGCCAGCTCATCTGCGTCGATGGCGGATATGGGATGATTTGAGTTTGGATGAAAACGGGAAAACGAAGGCTGAAAAGAAAGGTACATTTGAGGAGATAAAAGCGCCTTTCATCTTCAACCTTCAACCTTTAACCTTATATAGGAGGGGTTGACAATGGCAGATGTACCGAAAGAAATACTCACGTGGCAGATGGTCCAACCCACCATCAAAGACAGGGAGACGGGTGAGGTCACGCCGGGAAAGCTGGAAAAGAAGGCAATCCCCGTTCCCGAGCTGAAAGAGGGGGAGGTCCTGGTTGAAATCGCGGGCTGTGGGGTGTGTCACACCGACCTGGGCTATTTTTACGACGGTGTTCCAACCGTCAACAAACCCCCGTTGACCCTCGGACACGAGATCTCCGGTACCGTGGTGGCGGGAGACGAAGCATGGATCGGGAAAGAGGTCATCATCCCCGCCGTCATGCCGTGCCGGAAGTGCTATCTCTGCAAGATCGGCCGGGGCAACCGCTGCCTCGACCAGAAGATGCCGGGGAACAGTTTGGGGATTTATGGCGGATTTTCCAGTCATATCCCCGTGCCGTCCATCGATCTTTGCGAGATCAAGGACCGGAAGGGGATCCCGCTGTCCCACTTCGCCGTGATCGCCGACGCGGCCACGACCCCGTTCCAGGCCGCCAAGCGTGCCGACCTCCAACCGGGGGATAACGTCGTCGTGGTCGGAATCACCGGTGGGGTGGGCCAATACATGGGGCAGATCGCCAAGGCGCTGGGCGCCAAGACGGTGGTCGGTATCGCCCGGAACAAGGAGAAGCTGGAACGGGCCCTGAAGTTCGGCGCCGATTTCGTTATCAACTCCACGGACAAAGACGCCCGGGCGGTCTCCAAGGAGTTCCGCGCCCTTTGCAAAGAAAACGGCTTGCCCAATTACGGCTGGAAGATCTTTGAGGTGACGGGAACCCGGCCCGGTCAGGACATCGCGCTGGCATTGTTGAGCTTCATCGGGAAGCTCATCGTGGTTGGTTTCGGCATGGCCAAGAACGAGTACAGTATTTCACGATTGATGGCCTTCGACGCCGAGATTATCGGAACGTGGGGATGCCTGCCGGAATACTATCCGATCGTCCTGGATATGGTCCTGGACGGCCGGATCAACATCGAAAACTTCGTGGACACGCGTCCCATGAGCACCATCGCGGAGGCATTCGAAGAGGCCCACAGGACACCGCCCGTCAAGCGCATCGTCCTTGAGCCGGATTTCTAAACCGCTAAACCAAAAAGAAAAGGAGGTAGTACCATGTCGTTAGATTGGTTACCAAGGGATAACAACATCAAGAATCATGCGATCTTTGGAGACGAACACTTCGGAACCGAACCCCCCTGCACCATGTACGAGCTTCACCCCGTCGTCGATCCCGACGGAAACGAGGTGGAGGGACTCTACACCGCGTGGATCATCCTGAACAACCCGAGGCAGTATAATTCCTACACCACCGAAATGGTCAAGGGGGTCATCGCGGGATTTCAGAAGGCCTCTTCGGACCGTCGTGTCGTGGCGGCCATCTTTACCGCGGTGGGCGACAAGGCCTTCTGTACCGGCGGAAACACGAAGGAATACGCCGAGTACTACACGAAGCGGCCCCAGGAATACGCCGACTACATGGACCTCTTCAACGCCATGGTCGACTCCATCCTGATGTGCAAGAAGCCGGTTATCTGCCGTGTCAACGGTATGCGCGTGGCGGGCGGCCAGGAAATCGGAATGGCCTGCGACCTGGCGGTGGCTTCCGATCTCGCCATTTTCGGTCAGGCCGGCCCGAAACACGGTTCCGCCCCGGACGGTGGTTCTTCCGACTTCCTGCCCTGGTTCCTGAGCATCGAGGACGCCATTTGGAACTGCGTCTCCTGCGAGATGTGGAGCTCCTACAAGATGAAGCGGCTCGG
>CAZKUZ010000089.1:0-9408 GCA_964556045.1 uncultured Thermodesulfobacteriota bacterium
CCGCGACCCTCAGCTTGGAAGGCTGATGCTCTAGCCAGCTGAGCTATTCCCGCACCTGGTGGAGAGGGGAGGATTCGAACCTCCGAAGGCTACGCCGGCAGATTTACAGTCTGCTCCCTTTGGCCACTCGGGAACCTCTCCGAAAAACCTCCTTTTCTGGAGCTGGCGATGGGACTCGAACCCGCAACCTGCTGATTACAAATCAGCTGCTCTACCAGTTGAGCTACGCCAGCGCTCCATACCCATTGAATTTCGCTATATACTCGAAAAAAAACCTCTTGTCAAGTACACCTCTGAATTTTTTTAAAAGGGAGACAATATATTTATGACACAAAAACCGGGAAATTTCAACCGAAATATCACCATCCGGCGGAAAAGCATGACGCGGGCTGGTTTTGAGTTCAGGCCGGTGGATTCAGGATCGCTTGATTCCCACGGACAAACCGATGGAATTCGTCCCTTCCGCCCCGCCTCTCCCGTTTGTCCCGTGCAGCTCGGTTCGTCCCGTGGGCGTATATTCGCCCCCGCACCAGGCAATAAGGTGTGGGGGCAATATTGCCCCCACACCTCTTATTTCATGGCCCAGTTCAGAAGCCTGAATCCATGGCTCTGAACTCATCAATCGTCATCCAGCGTGGACAGGTCCCCCGTGGGAAGACCCAGCTCCCACGCCTTCAAGACCCTTCGGACGATCTTCCCGCTCCGTGTCTTGGGAAGCGAGGCCCGGAATTCAATCTCCTTCGGCGCCGCGTGGGCGGCCAGCTTCGTCTTGACGAACTTCATGATGTCCTTCTCCAGCTCCTCGGAGGGATGGAAGCCAGGCTTCAAGGAGATGAAAGCCTTGATGATGTTCCCCTTGATGGGATCCGGTTTGCCGATGACCCCGGCCTCCGCGACCGCGGGGTGCGACACCAAGGCGCTCTCCACCTCAAAGGGTCCCACCCGTTCTCCGGAGGTCTTGATGACGTCATCGTCCCTTCCCTGGAAGAAGAAGTAGCCTTCCTCGTCCACGTAGGCCGTGTCTCCCGAGATGTACCAGGGCTTCCGCTCGAAATACTCGTTGTATTTCTTTTCGTTTTTCCAGATCTTCCGCATCATGTTGGGCCAGGGGGCCTTGATGGCCAGTTCCCCCATCTGGTTCGGCGGCAAGGGATTCCCCTTTTCATCCACGACGGCCGCCTCGACTCCGGGAAACGGCTTTCCCATGGACCCGGGCTTGATATCCATGCAGGGATAGTTGCTGATCATCATCATCCCCGTTTCCGTCATCCACCAACAGTCATGGATATTCAGGCCCAGCACCCTCCTTCCCCAGAAGACGACCTCCGGATTGAGGGGTTCCCCGACGCTCAGGATCATCCGAAGGCTGCTCAGGTCATACTGCTTGGCAATCTCATCACCTGCCGCCATAATCAAACGGAAGGCCGTCGGCGCGCTGTACCACACGGTGATTTTATAGTCCTGGATGGCCTTGTACCACTTGTGGACATCGAACCGTCCCCCCTTGATGAAGTTGTTCACGCCGCACAGCCAGGGGGCGAAGGCCCCGTACACGGTTCCCGTCACCCATCCCGGGTCCGCCGTCGTCCAGAGGGTGTCTCCATCCCTCAAATCCACAGCCAGCCGCGCCGTGGCCAGGTGGCCGATCATGTCATTATGGACATGGATGACCCCCTTGGGCTTCCCCGTCGATCCGGACGTGTACATGAGGTAGAGGGGATCTTCCCGATCCACCCACTCGATCTCCAGGTCGTACGGGGCCTCCGCCATCTCCTTCTCCCAGGAAACTTCCCCGGAACGGAGCATGAGGTTCTGGGAACCCACCAGGATGATATGCTTCAAGTGGGGAAGCTCCCGGATAGGGATCCGGTTGACCATATCGGGCGTGGTCACCACGGCCACGGCCTCACTGTCCGCCAGCCGATCCTTGACCGCCCCCTCCATGAAGGCCTCGAAAAGGGGGCCGAAGATGGCCCCGATCTTCGCGCAGCCCACGAAGGCCACGTAAAGCTCGGGAGACCTGGGCATGAAGATGAAAACCCGGTCTCCCTTTTTGATTCCCAGCTTCCGCAAGACGTTGCCGAACTTGTTGGACAAGTCCTTCATCTGTTGGTAGGTCAACCGCTCTTTTCGATGATCATCGTCATAAATCAGGGCGTATCGGGTCGCATACGCGGGGTCCTCGGCCTTTCGGTCGATGGCTTCGTAGGCGATATTCACCTTCCCCGTGGTCGACCAGCTAAACTTCTTCTCCCACTCTTCCCAGCGGAAGTTTTTATAGGTTTCATCATAATCCCGCATGTTGGCGTTTTTATCCTGTGCCGGGATGATCTCTTCCTTCATCGATCCGCTCCTTTCCACTCAAAGAAATTATATAGGGCCATGCATGGGCATTTCCATTTCCCGGTACTGCCGCGTCAAATCGACCGCTTCCTTTTCTTTCACCTCAAAAACCGGGAGGACATCAAACTTGATTAGCCCCTCAAACATCAGTAAAAGAGCCGCGATATTTCGCGCGTCGTCGGTTTCAATCACTGTAATCGTAAGGTTTTTCCCTACGGCGGAATATCTCTTCACGACCTCCAATCCTCTGGGCAAGCGGCGAAAAACTTCCTGCGCGCGTTCCGCTACCTCACTGGCCTTCGAAAAATCGTATCGACCCAAGAGCACAAACTTCATTGTCTTTCCTCCCTTCGTATTCACGTTTCCTTTCCGTTACCTTCTATGAGCAAGTATATTTTAAAACCCGGTGGTGTCAAATTTTAATTGCAACCACGCCCTTTATAATCAATCCGATATTCACTCTCGCGGGGGAAATGGAAACATCATCTGAAACGAAGCCCGGGGGATGAAAGGCCTTACCGGGCTTGAGTCGATGAGAAAAGGGGGGAGACAGTTTCCTGCCCCCCTTGAACCCTCCGCAGGTGGAACAACCAACCGTAACTATCAAGAAAGGGTGGATCTCTGAAAGGGATGCAGAGATCTCCCGATGAAGTGGAGGAATCTTCGGTGTCGCGGGGTAGCCTGCTCCAGGTGGTGATAAACGATCAACTTCACGAGATCCTCGATGAAGATCCAGACGATACAATAGGCCCAGATGTAGCCGATATAGGCCCACGGAATCGCCGTCACGAAGATACCTAAACCCGCAATCAAAGCCGCGATAATCTGAGTGCTCAAAATAGTGAGGAGCAGAATCTTGGAGGGATACGGTTTGGACAGAAAGGAATGACGGGTTCTTGCCACAAACAGGGTCATATGTCCCGCCACGGCGAGCTTGAGGAATATGACCGTCTGCAACGCAGAGACGCTCAAGTTAAACCGGGTCTTGGCGATCACGAGAAGGCCGAAGGTCTCGATGATGCCGACCCCTCCCAGGACCGTCGCAATCGTCAAAACCCGCTTCATATCCCATCGCACCGGTTTCTTGTCGAGCCACGTATTGTCCTTCGCGATCGTCATGATGGGCAGGTCGTTCAACAGGGCCAACAGAATGATCATGATGGCCGTCATGGGATAGAAATTATAAACCATCATCGCCAGGACCATGAAGACCATGATCCGGATCGTCTCCGTGATACGGTAAATGGCGTAGGAATTCATCCTTTCGAAGATACGTCGCGCCTCTTCGATCGCCCGGATGATAACCCCCAACCCGGGAGAGGTCAGGACGAGATCGGCCGCGGCGCGGGCCGCGTCCGTGGCGCCGGAAACGGCGATCCCCACGTCCGCCTGCTTCAGGGCGGGGGCGTCGTTCACCCCATCCCCCGTCATGCCGACCAGATGGTCTTGCGCCTGCAGGGCCTTGACGATGAGATACTTGTGCTCGGGAAATACCTGGGCGTAACCATCCGCCCTCTCGATGCGCCTGGCGACATCCGACTCCTTGATGTGGGCGGTCAGGTCGTCTCCAAGCTCGTCCGCCGGCAAAATGTTTTTCCCCATGCCCAGATTCCCCGCGATTTCCCTCGCGATGGCCACGTTGTCCCCGGTCACCATTTTTACCTGAACCCCGTGCTCGCGCGCCTTGGCGATCGTCTCGGCCGCGTCCTTCCTGGGTGGATCAAACATGGGCAACAATCCTAAAAACGTCCAATGCTCTCCATCCTCGCTTCGGGCCACGCCCAGGGTCCGATATCCCCTGGAAGCGAAGTCGTTGACCTTTTCCTCCACCTTGGCCTTCAACGTCTCCTCCACCTGGCTCATGGACAAGATCACCTGGGGGGCTCCCTTGGTTACGTAGAATCTTTCCCCTTGAGGCCCCACGACGGTGGCGAGGGTCCTCTTGTTGACGGGGTCGAATGGCACGAACTTCTCTTGTTTAAAACCCTCCAAGGCCGAAGGCGAATCGAGGGCCTGAAGGATGGCCAGGTCGATGGCGTCCTGATTCTCCTCCTTGCTGGCAAGAGAGGCCATCGTGATGAGCTCCCTGGGATCCACACTCGGATCAAAGGTAACGGGATCTCCGAGGGTCAATTTATTCTCCGTCAATGTCCCCGTCTTATCCGAACAGAGGACATCGATCCCCGCGATCTCTTCGATCGCCTCCAAGCGCGAGACAATCGCCTTAAGCCTCGAAAGCACCACGGCCCCGACCGCCATGGTCACGGAGAGGACCGCCGGCATGGCCACGGGTATGGACGCCACGGTCAGGATCAGGGCGAACTGCGTCAGCTCCAACAGCGGGAGCTTTCGGTGCAATCCCAGGATGATAATAACGGCCACCAGGGCGAGACAGACATAGATCAGGAAGTCTCCGATCGTCAAAACCGCTTTCTGGAAGTGGGAGACACTCTTCGCGGTTGAAACGAGCTGGGCCGTCTTTCCAAAATAGGTGTTCATCCCGGTCCCCGTCACAAGCCCTACCATTTCACCCTGTTTGACAATAGAGCTGGAATAGACAACGGCCCCGGTCTTTTTCGTCACGGGCAAGGACTCTCCCGTCAAGGCTGACTGGTCGATGCTCAGGTAATCCCCCTCGAACAGCTTGATATCCGCCGGCACCACGTCGCCCAACCGTAATCGCACCACGTCACCCGGGACCAGCTCCCGCGCCTCGACCTCCTGCCATTTGCCGTCCCTTAAAACACGCGCCTTGAGGGCCAATCCCTTCTTCAACTGTTCGATGGCGTTTCCCGCCTGATACTCCTGCCAAAACTCCACCCCGGCGTTGAAAAAGAGCATGATCACGATGATCGTGAGGTCCGTCCAGTGTTTCACGACCGCCGACAGGATCGCCGCCACTTCGATCATCCACGGAATCGGACCCCAGAAATTCATAAAGAATTTCTTGAGGGGGCTTACCTTCTTCTCAGCAATTTCATTGAAGCCATACTCCTTCAAGCGCTCTTTCGCGTCCTGAGAAGAAAGGCCCGTCTTGGCGGTTTTTAAGGCGCTGAACAATTCTTCGACGGAAGTCTGTTCAACCTTTTCCGTATTCAATCCTTCTTGTGCCATCTTGATAACTCCTCACGGTTTAAAATCCGCTTTGGGTAAAACCACGAATAAGGCCCTGAAGAACAACCTTCAGGGCCCCTCGGGTCACAAATTCGATCTTTCATGAACACCCTCATATCGTCCAGCGCTTCTCCACAACCACCCGCTCTCTGCGTCCGAATCAGACAAACTCAGGCTCGGACTTCACCAGCATGATCGAGCAGGGCATCTCTTTGATAAACTTGTCATTCACGCGACTAAACAGGTAATGCTCGATCCGCCCTTCCTCGTGGGTGGGAAGAATCATCAGGTCAATGTCCTTCTCTTTAACAACTTTCATGATTTCCTTGAAGGGGTCGCCTTCCAGAATGATCTCTTCAATCTGGCTCCCCCCCTCCCTCTCTGAATTGATAATTCTGTCAATCTCCACCTTTGCCTTTCTCATCAACTCTTCAGACGACTTCTTGATCGACACGGGAAACCACTCATCGAACAGATTCGTATCACTGATCACATGGGCCACGAAAAGCTTCGCCCCATACCTGTTCGACAGGGAAATTCCGTATCTAATCGCCTTTCGGCTGAACATGGTCATTCGGCTGACAACCAAAATCCTCTTAATCTCTTCCATTCTCTACCTCCCGATCTGGGCAAATTCGATCTCCGCTCAGGACAATCCACCCCGAATAACGATTTTGAATAACATTCTTATTGTAATTTTCAAAACGTGTCAAGCATCAATCCCCGAGAAACGCCCATGCACCCCCACGAGGGCTTCGAGAAAATTCTCTCCAAAAACCCCGAAATTTCTTGAAAAACTTGGTTGACTACGACGGAACGTTGATATAATAAATCAACAAGCGAATACCCGACACAGACTTTTTATGGAAAAGACCGAGCGAAAATGAAAAAAGAAATTTCCGAGTTCTCCGTCAACTTTCTGAAAATCAACTCCGATCAAATCCAGAAAAACATCCTGTACACCCTCTCTTTTTTCAAACGGGGGGAGCAGGGGTTTATCATTCTCGTCGCCATTGTCATCGGGATCCTTGGGGGATTGGGAAACTTTCTCTTCAGGGAAACCATCCTGTTTTTTCACCACTTCGTCTTCGAAACCCTCTACGAACTCCTGGGGATATCGGAGGGCGGCTGGCGCACGGTGCTTGTCTGTCTCATCCCCATGGTCGGTGGACTTCTCCTCATCCCCCTCGCCCTCCTGTTCCGGAAAGAGGAGGTTTACGGCTACGGATTCCCCGAATTCCTCAAGACCGTCGCCCTCAAAGGCGGCATCTTCAAACTCCGCAACCTCTTCATCAAGGGGCTGGCCGCCTCCATCACCCTGGGCACCGGGGGTTCCGCCGGACAGGAAGGTCCCATCGCGGCCATCGGGGGAACGATAGGGTCCTGGGTCGGCCAACTTCTCAAGGTCTCCACCCGCCAGATGAAGGTCCTCGTGGCGAGCGGGGTCGCGGCCGGGATCGCCGCCACGTTCAACGCGCCCATCGCGGGGGTCTTCTTCGCCTTCGAGATCGTGATGCTCGGAAACTACGAGCTCACCAATTTCGCCCCCGTCGTCATCGCCTCGGCCTTGGGAACCGTCATTACGCGGGTCCTCCTCGGGACGGAAGCCGCCTTCACCATTCCCCCCTACCAAATCGCCAGCTTCTTTGAGATCCCCCTCTACATCATCCTTGGTTTTCTCAGCGCCGTTTTCGGAATCTATTTCATTCGTATCTTCTACTACACCAAGGGCCTTTTCGAGAAATTGAACTTTCCCTCCTACTTCAAACCCGCCCTCGGGGGCATTCTCGTCGGCATCATCGGCATCGCCTTTCCCCAAGTCTTCGGCAACGGGTACGAATTCGCCCAGCAGGCTTTATTCGGAATCATGGGCTGGAAGCTCCTCCTCGGGCTGTTCATTTTCAAAATGATTGCCACCTCCATTACGCTGGGATCCGGCGGCGCCGGCGGGGTCTTCGCCCCCCTCATCTACATCGGCGTCATGATGGGAGGACTCTACGGCTACCTGGTCCACGCCCTCTTCCCCTCTTTCACCGCCCCCACGCAGGTCTACGCCCTCGTCGGTATGGGCTCCTTCCTCGCCGCCGTCACCCACGCCCCCCTGACGGGCCTGTTCCTCCTCTTCGAACTCAGCGGAGACTATCAAATCATCATTCCCGGCATGATCGCCTGTATCATCGGCACCGTCGTCGCCCATATCCTCCAAGCGGACTCCATCGACACGCTCGAACTGACACTCCAGGGTATCAACCTCCACCAGGGCCGCGACATCAATGTCCTGCGGAACATCCCCGTCAAAGAGGTCATGATTAAAGAGATGGATATCATCCCCGAAGACCTGCCCCTACGCCAGATCCTGATGCGGGCCAAGGAAAGCGTCCAGTCCTACTTCCCCGTCCTCTCCCGTAACGGAGAGCTTCTCGGCGTGATTTCACTGCGGGACATCCGCCCCTTGCTCATGGAAGAGGAGCTGATGAATCTGATTATCGCCAAGGACATCGTTGACGAAAACTTCCTCTACCTCACCCCCGAGGACAACCTCGACACCGCCATGAAGAAATTCGCCCAAAAAGACCTGGGACAGCTCCCCGTCGTCGACCCGCAAAACCACAAAAAACTCATCGGGATGCTCAAGCGTACCGATGTCATCAATGCCTACAACAACGCCATCCTCAAACAGAGCATGGAATAATGCGCCAGGAACCCTTCTCCCTCCGCCATAAAGGCTTCACGCTCAAAGGGATACACCATATCCCCACCACCCCCACCGCCCCTTACGTCATCAGCGCCCACGGGATGATGAGCACCAAGGACAGTCCCAAATACGTCACCCTGGGGGAAAACCTCGTGGCCTCGGGATTTGGTTTTGTCCGGTTCGACTTTACCGGCTGCGGCGAAAGCGGCGGCACCTTCGAAGACGCCACCCTCACGCAGCGGATCGACGACCTGATGGCCGTGATGGACTGGGTTCAAACCCTCGATACCTTCAACGGAACCCTCGGCCTGTTCGGCAGCAGCATGGGAGGCACCGTGGCCCTCGCCGTGGGAGCCCTCAAAGGGGCCGACGCCCTGGTGCTTTTGGCCACACCGGTCAAGAGGGCCGCTCGACCCGCGCCGGAACTCCAGGAGGTTTACGACCGTTACCCCGGCTACTTCGACGACCCCAGAACCGCGCTCGACACCTTTCCGTTCCACGATGCCCACCACTGCCTCATCATCCACGGCGATCAGGACAAGGTCGTCTCCCCGGAAAACGCCTTTTACATCTATGACAGGATTTCCCAGCCCAAAGAGCTCTGGATCGTCAACGGGGCGGATCACCAGTTCCTGGACGAAACCCGGCGCGCCGCCATGCTCGACATGACGGTCCGCTGGTTCAAGCGGTTTCTGCTTCAGCGGTAAAGCGTTTGTCTCGTTTATTCCGTTTGTCTCGTTGATTTCGTTGATTTTAGTCTGAAGGTTGAAGGTAGAAGCCTGAAGTCCTTTCAGCTTTGGGCTTGGAGCTTTCTCAACCGCGGACCGAGGAACCCATTCCCATTTGTTAACTTAACAACTTTCCGCCTCACTGCCCCGGAACGGCCCTGACCGGTCGTCCGTATTCATCCATCCCGATCCCGGGTCCGAAAACGTCCGGTTGGACGTTGCCCAAGGGAACCTTCCGGCCGTCCTGCGTCTGCCAGTGAAAGGGACGGCCGGTGCTGTCACTCCACGTCCCCGGCCCGTACGTGTTCCGCTGTGCCGGCCCCAGCAGGCCGGAAGGAGTCGGGGCCATGGGATAGGCCCTTTCCTGCCGGCTCGCCACGGGTGGAGCCGGCCGAATGCCCTGGCTTGGCTGGCAGGTGCCGACATAGGGGGAATAGACCCCCGACCGGCCGGTATTCCTGTTCCCCATGCGGTGCCCAATGCTCCACGCCATGCCAAGACAGACACCCAATGTCACGATATTCCTCA
>CAZKUZ010000090.1:0-5383 GCA_964556045.1 uncultured Thermodesulfobacteriota bacterium
CTGCGCGTCCTTCAGGACATCCCCCGTCAGGAGGGTCTTTTTCTTGATGAGGTAGGGTTTTCGCGTGACGGCGCCCGTATCGGGGTCCACGATCCGTTGGTAGAGGATTTCGTCGCCCGGGGGGATATTCCCCTTCAGCGCATCTTCCAGGCTGTGTTCATCGTCCACCAGCTTGAACTCTAACAGGGCCGTTTTCCCGATGAGCTCGATGTCGCGTTGAGGATCTTTGACGCCGGGAAGCTGGACGAGGATACGGTCCTTCCCCTGGCGGCTGATGTCGGGTTCCGTGACGCCGAACTGGTCGATGCGGTTCCGGATGGTCTCCAGGGCTTGATCCACCGCGGCCCGTTCCATGGCCTCTTTCCGCTTTTGGGAGAGCTCCAGCACGAGGATTCCATGGCCCGCCTCGTGGGCTGTTTTGACGATCCTCAGCTCGGGGTATCGAGATGAGAGGAGAGACGAAACCGATTCTGTCTTTTTTTCGGGTTCAACATACTTGATTTGTATGGCGAGTCCTTTTCGCTGGGCCGAAACCACGAGGATTCCCTTTGATTTAAGGTAACTCTCGACGTCATTTTTCGTCCTCTCCATAAAGCTTTCCACGGCCTTTTCCGCCTGCACTTCAAGGATCAGGTGCATACCTCCCTGAAGGTCGAGGCCCAGTTTGATCTTGTGAACCGAATCTTTCCACCAATCGGGAAGGTCATCGGTAGCGGAAGGGGCCAGGGCAAAGAGGGCCCCGATGATCAAAAGGATGATAATTCCGAAGCGAATTTTCAGGTCACGAAACATGCCATATCCCTTTCTATTCTTTATTGTTGATAAAAACGCCTTCTCATACCCCATCTGATATAAAATTGCAAGCGCAGAGAGGGAAATTCCTGATCTATTTTCGTAAAGAATGTGAGCTTTTTCCTTATTGACAATGGTGGATGATGCCTGTTAAATTGTCAACCAATGCAGTTGTTCGTGAAATATAGGAAAGCTGGCGCTTTAATCTCTCATCATAAAAATGGAAGAAATTGAGACACTCTTCGAAAGGGCGAAATGTCTGGATCTGTTGTTTTAAAGGGTTTGGTGAAGACCTATCCAGGGGTGGTCGCGGTTGACCATTTGACCATGGATATCAAGGAAGGGGAGTTCATGACCTTCCTTGGAGCGAGCGGGTCGGGAAAGACAACCACGCTTTCCATGATCGCGGGATTGACCCTTCCCACCTCGGGAGAAATCCTCCTTAACGGTCAGGACGTGACGTTTATTCCGCCACACAAAAGGAACATCGGGATGGTCTTTCAGAACTACGCCCTGTTTCCCCATATGACCGTCTACGAAAACATCGCCTTCCCCCTCAAGATGCACAAAGTCTCCAAGGAGGAAATTGCCAAGCGGGTCACCCAGGCCCTTCACATGGTCCAGCTTCCCCAGCATGGGGATCGTTACCCCTCTCAGCTCTCCGGGGGGCAGCAGCAGCGGATCGCCTTGGCGAGGGCCCTGTCGTTCGAGCCGGGTCTTATTCTCATGGATGAGCCCCTCGGGGCCCTGGACAAAAAGCTGCGCCAGCACATGCAGATTGAAATCAAACACATCCAGGAGGATTTGGGATTTACCACTATCTACGTGACCCATGATCAAGAGGAAGCGCTGACCATGTCGGACAGGATCGCGGTTCTGCGGGATGGGAAGCTGGAGCAACTGGGAACCCCGGAGGAGCTCTATGAAGAACCGAAGACCCTCTATGTGGCGGATTTTATCGGCGAGTCGAATATCTTCAAGGCGGAAGTTCTGGAGGTCGGTGAGGAGAGGCTGAAATTACAGCTGCCGGGAGGACGGCCTTTCTACGCCTTGAAATGTTCAGAAGCCGTGGAAGGGCCCGAAGTCTCCGTCGCGATACGGCCGGAGAAGTTTCGGGTGTTGTCCTCCTCGGAAACGGTTTCCGAGGAATACAATGTATTCGAGGGTGTCATAAAGGAGGTGATATATTTCGGGGAGAGTTCGAAATATTCGGTCGAGATAGGGAAAGATGTCATCATTATCGTCAAACAGCCCAATTTTTACCCCGCCACGAAAGTTGACGTGGGGGACCGACTGACCCTCAGCGTGCATTGGAAAAGCTGTCGAACCTACTGTGAGGGTCTTCCTGTTTAATTATTTTTTGAGGAGGGATCATGGGAAAGAAAAAGATTTCAAGGCGTGAATTTTTGAAAGGGACGGCGGTCGCCACGGCCGCGGCTGCGGTAGGGCCGCATATCTTCGTAAGGAAGGCCACGGCGGCGTCCAACAAGAAGATCGTAATCTGTTCGTACGGAGGATCCTATCAGGCCTCCCAGCGGAAGGCCTTCTTCGAGCCGTTCGAGAAGGCGACGGGGATCAAGGTCGTCGAGGCCACGGGACCGGATCTGGCCAAGATCAAGGCGCAGGTCACCAGCGGCAACGTGGAATGGGACGTGGTGGATATCGAGTCCCGGATTATGTACACGGCCATCACGGAGAATCTCCTGGAGCCCATCGACACGAACATCGTCAAACTGAACACCATTGTTAAACCGGCTATCCATAAATACGGCATCGGCAACATCGCCTTCACGACGGCGCTGACCTACAACAAGAAGCAGTTGAAGAAGGCCCCCAAGAGCTGGGCGGACTTCTGGGACGTGAAGAACTTTCCGGGCCCACGCTCCCTGCAGGACCACGCGCCGTTCAACCTGGAATTCGCCCTGATCGCCGACGGTGTGAATAAGGATAAACTCTATCCCCTCGACATCGACCGGGCCTTCAAGAAGATGAGCCAGATCAAGGGAAACATCGATGCCTGGTGGGAATCCGGCGCCCAGTCGATTCAACAGTTGACCTCGGGGGCCGTGGTCATGAGTTCCGCCTGGAACGGACGTGTGAACGTGGCCCAGTCCAAGGGGGTGCCCCTGGAGATCGTGTGGGACGGCGCCGCGTATGACTGGGATCTCTGGGCCGTTCCCAAGGGAACCCCGAGAAAAGAACTGGCCATGAAGTTCATCCAGTTCGCCCTCGACGCGAAACGGCAGGCCTACCAGTGCGGGAAACTCATCGCCTACGGGCCTTCGAACAAGTTGGCCTACAACTACATCGACAAGGCGCGTCAAAAGCAGCTTCCCACCTACCCGGACAACCTGGCCAAGCAGTTCAGCTTCAACTCCAAGTGGTGGCAGCCCCGGCTCAACAAGCTGAACGAGAAATGGGCGGCGTGGAAGATTAGCTAATACAATACGAATATTTAATCTGTAGGAAGGGGCATCTCCGAAGGTGATGGGGCCGTGGATAAGAGGTTAAAAAACATCCTGATGCATCCGACCACGAAGGGGATGCTCCTTCTCACACCGGCGCTTGTCGCGCTGGTCGTCTTCTTTATTATTCCAATATTTCGTATGTTTCATCTGAGCCTGTTCGATCCCCATTTTACGCTGAAGTATTACATCGCCTTCTTCCAGCGTCCCGTTTATATCCGGGTCATGTGGATCACCGTCAAGATCAGCCTCATCGTCACGGCCGTCTGTCTTTTGGTAGGGTACCCCTTCGCTCTTATCCTCAGCCGGGCCGGGGAAAAACTCAGCAAGGTCTTTCTCGTCTGCATCGTCCTGTCCATGTGCATCAGCCTCCTGGTCCGGAATTTTTCGTGGATCATCATCCTGCAGCGCTCCGGGATCGTGGACAGTTTTCTCATGAAGGTTGGAATCACCCATCGCCACGTGAAACTGCTCCACAACCTCTTTTCCGTCGTCGTCGGCATGGCGGAGATCCTCCTGCCGTATATGATCCTGCCCATCTTCAGCGTCCTGAAGAGTATCGATCCAAATCTCCCCAAGGCGGCCCAGACCATGGGGGCCCGTCCCGTCCAGGCCTTCTGGTGGGTGACCTTTCCCCTGAGTCTGCCCGGGGTCTACGCGGGATTCCTGCTCGTCTTCATCATGAGCCTGGGATACTTCATCACGCCGGCCCTCTTGGGGGGCGCCAAGGAGATGATGATCTCCAACATGATCGCCTTCCAGGTGCAGACGGTTCTGAACTGGCACTTCGCGGCGAGCCTGTCCATGATCCTGCTCGTGGCGACCCTCGTGTTCTATACCATTTTCAATAAGGTCGTGGGTCTGGAAAAACTGGAGGATTTGGGGGTCTGATGGAAGCGGAAGCCAAGAAACTCCGTGTCATCGAGATTGTTTTCGGGATCATGGTTTCCATCTATCTCATCGCCCCCATCTTCGTGCTGGTTCCCATGTCGTTCGGACCGGCGCGGTTTTTCTCCTTCCCCCCGCCGGAATTCTCCGTCGAGCAGTACGTGAAGTTTTTCCACAGCGGGCCGTGGTGGCATGCCATCCGCATCTCCTTCGAGGTGGCGGTTCTGGCTTCCTTTTTTGCCACCGTGTTGGGTATTCTGACCTCCCTGGCCATGCGCTACAGGATCCCCGCCAAGGGGTTTCTCAACGCCATGTTCATTTCCCCCATGATCGTTCCCCTCATCATCACGGCGGTGGCGCTCTATTCCTTCCTCTCCAAATTTCACCTGGTGGACACGGTTCCCGGACTCGTCCTGGCCCACACCATCCTGACCCTCCCCTTTGTCATCATCACCGTCTCCGCGACGCTGAAAGGGTTGGATCCCTCCCTGGAGCAGGCGGCGGCGACGCTGGGGGCCAGCCCCTTGAAGGTTTTCTTCAAGGTAACGTTGCCGCTGATCAAGCGGGGGGCCATCACGGGAGCGGTCTTCGCCTACATGATCTCCTTCGACGAGACCGTGGTTGCCATCTTTTTGTCTAGCTCCCACGCCATCACCCTTCCCAAGAAGATGTGGGACAGCATTCGCTTTTCCATCGAGCCGATCCTCCCCGCTCTCTCCACCATCCTGATCCTCTTCGCCATCCTGATGCTGGTTCTTCTTGAGGTGCTTTCCAAGACACGGAAATGAGAGATTGTAAGATTTATTTGGAGCCGATATTGTGCTGACGGAACGCGATAAAGAGAGATACAGCCGGCAGATTCTTTTCAAGGCCTTCGGTGAAGAGGGACAGGAAAACCGGAAGGCTGCCAGGGTCCTCGTGGCGGGGGTGGGAGGGCTGGGTTCTCCCGTGGCCATGTACCTGGCCACGGCGGGGATCGGGAAGATCGTCCTCGTCGACTCGGATACGGTAACCCTTTCCAACCTGAACCGGCAGCTTCTCCATTGGGAAAACGACATGGGGCGTGAAAAGGCCGAGTCTGGGAGGGAAAAGCTGCGGAAGATGAATTCGGATATCGAGGTTGAGGCAATTGCCGAGAAGATAACCCCGGAGACCTGTTCAAACCTCCTTGCCGAGGTGGATGTGGTCGTCGATTGCCTGGACAACATGAAAACCCGGTATGTCTTGAATCGGGCCTG
>CAZKUZ010000091.1:0-3084 GCA_964556045.1 uncultured Thermodesulfobacteriota bacterium
GAATAAAATGGTAATCGTAATATACTAAGGGTGAAAAAAAGAAAAAGGAATAACGCTTGCTTAAGGAACTTCGTCTCAAAAAATCGAACAACCTCTTCGTGCAGTCTTTTAAGTACGCCTTGGCTGGAGGCGTCGCCTTCATCGTCGATTTCTGCGCCCTTTACCTTCTTACGAACTACCTGCATATCCACTACCTTACCTCCGCCGCCATCTCCTACATGCTTGGATCGGCCGCTCACTATGCCCTGAGCATCCTCTTCGTCTTCGGTTCCCGTTCCCTTGAAAACCAAACCCTCGAGTTCACGATCTTCGCCCTCATCGGCCTTGTCGGATTAGGCCTGAACGAAGGGGTCATGTGGTTCTTTACGGAAAAAATGGGAGTCTACTATCTCTATTCCAAGCTCATCGCTACGTTCTGTATCTTCTTCTGGAATTTTTCCACCAGGAAATTCATCCTGTTCAGGTGAGCCCTTCACAAACCTCCAAAAGGTCCCTCAAATCACTTTCTCACCCACACGAGGGTATTCTTTTCCACGAAGACGGAAACGGCCTCATCTTTCAACAGGGCGGCGAGATAGGCCTTGATGGTATTCAGGTGCAGATGGTACTGCCAGATCGACTTCAGCGGAATCCCCTTCTGTTCCCCCAATTGCGCCACCAGGATTTCAGCGGACTTTGGCACGGCCAACAAGGCCAGGACGGCTTCCGAGATCTCTTCCATGTGACGGAGGTTTTCATCGATGAGCAGAGAAATATTCTGCCTCGGCCGCGCGTGGCTTGGAATGATCATTCTGTAGGGAGGAGTGTTCTTGAGGAAACGCAGGGTTTTGAGCTGCGCCTTCACGTCGAAACAATATAAAAGTCCGTATTTCTCGATGATCCCGCTTGGGAATACCGTATCCGCGCAAAAGAAGACGTTGTCACAAATGTATCCCACCTGATTGATGGAATGCCCGGGAAGGGAAACCACCTTTATCTCCAAATCCCCAAACGGGATCGAAGGGGAAGGAAGGGGTTCCGCGGGAGAGGGTTTTCCCATCAAGAACTTTCCTTTGAGCTCCGCGATGGGATTCGCCCCGAAAAGGTAAACGGGCTCCGTGATGGGATAGCGGATGATGGCCTCTTCGATGGCGGGGGCGTAAATGAAGTCCAGTTTCTTCACGGACCTCCTGATACGATCGTTCCCTCCGTAATGGTCGGCGTGGGCATGCGTGTTCAGGATCCCCACGATCTCACATCCAGCCTCTTCAGCCGCCTTGAGGATCCGCTTGGCGGACTGATCGTCCAGCCCCGTGTCGATCAGCACGATCCGTTCCCCGTCCCGGATCACCCCCACATTGACAGGGCCTGGGATGAAACCGGCATGTTGTGAAACCATCTTCATGAACGACCTATCTCCCGCGTTTTTTCAGGGTTTCCAAAATGTAGTCCATCTCGGGATTCCTCAATCCTTTCAAGAAAATCAGATATAAAGCCCCTCCGCCCACGAGGGCCAGTATCAACCGAAAGATTCTACCCCATAAAGCCGCGGCGTCCATGATGGGAAGCCATCGCTGAAACAGGTAGAGGTAAATACCCATCCCGAGGGAAGCCCCCAAGATCTCCGCGAGACTCTTTCCCATCGTGCCCCAGCTCATCGCCCTGAGACGTCGGCTCAAGAGGTATATCAGGAGAACGAGATTCACGATGGAGGAGAGAGACGTCGCCAAGGCCAAGCCGAGATGTTTCAAAGGCCCCATGAGGATGAGCCCCAGGGCCACGTTGACCAGAAGGGCCACCACCGCCACGCGAACGGGGGTCTTGGCGTCCTTCAGGGCGTAAAATCCAGGAACCACCACGCGAACACCCGAAACGGCGAACAAGCCTATGGCGTAGCCCAAAAGGGCAAGGGCCGTGGCGTGTCGAGACACCACGTTGAAAGCCCCCCGTTGGAAAAGAATCCCGATAATCGGCTCCCTCAACAGTATCAAACCGACGGAGGCAGGAATAGAGATCATCAGGATCAACCGCAGCGTGAATCCGATGGCATCCGAAAGGGGTTTCGGATCCTCCCCCGAAAGGGAGGAAAAACTCGGCAAAGCCGCCGTTCCCATGGCAATGGCGAAGATCCCCAGGGGAAACTGCATCAGACGGTCCGCGTAGTAGAGGTACGAAACGCTTCCGGAAGGCAGAAACGACGCGAGCAGCGTATTGATAAAAACCGTCAACTGATACACCGCGATCCCGATGATGGAAGGCCCCATCAAGGCCACC
The DNA here is from genome assembly GCA_964556045.1 of uncultured Thermodesulfobacteriota bacterium. Lineage (GTDB taxonomy): Bacteria > Desulfobacterota > S145-22 > S145-22 > S145-22 > JAOZMY01. The sequence goes on from CAZKUZ010000091.1 coordinate 2,254, forward strand.
ACCTTTCGGAGCCCCGGATGCCGTGGATTCCAGGTAAACCGGAAGGGGAATCCGCGTCTGACCAGAAAAGGGATCTGGAAGGCAAGCTGCAAAACCCCGCCGATCAATACCCCGATGGCCAGGGCGTAAATGGGGGGATGGAAGAATTTATAAAGGAGAAGAACGCTCGCGATCATGGACACATTCAGGAGCACCGGCGAGAAGGCGGGGGGAAAGAAGACACGGTAGGTGTTGAGCACCCCCATGCTGAAAGCGACGAGGCTGATGAAAAAGATATAAGGGAAAACCACGCGGGTAAGGGAAACTGTCAGGGAGAACTTCTCGGGAAACTTGACAAACCCCGGAGCGATGATCCTCACCAGCCATGGCGCCGTCAGAACCCCGGCGGCGGTTACCATTATCAGGAGGCAAACGAGGATAGAAAAGCAACTGGATAGAAATCGGAGGATCTCCTCCCTATCTCCCTTTTTGATGTAATCGGTAAACACGGGGATGAAAGAGACGGTCATAGATCCTTCCCCTATGAGTCTCCGGAGAAGGTTGGGAAGGCGAAAGGCCACGAAGAAGGCGTCCGCCGCCATTCCCGTCCCGAAAAACGAGGCCACCACCATATCCCGGATATAGCCGAAAACCCGGCTGACGAACGTACCGCCACCGACAATGGCCGTGGCTTTCAGTATTTTGTGGTGCTCCCTGGTTGTCACATCCCTTTATCTACTGGAATGACCTCGAAATGTCCAGAAAACCCTTGATTTTACCATAACAACTCGATTATACTTCCCTTCCGTTGAAAAAAAACGAGGCGAAAAGGACACAAAATGGGAGAAAAAC
>CAZKUZ010000092.1:0-8759 GCA_964556045.1 uncultured Thermodesulfobacteriota bacterium
CAAGGCCCCGGCGTCTTGCTGAATCACAAGAAAGAGTTGGTCCTCCATACCGATCTGAAACGGGAGGATACCATCTTCTATTTCACCACCTGCGGATGGATGATGTGGAACTGGCTGACCAGCGCCCTGAGCGTGGGGGCCACCCTCTTGCTCTATGACGGATCTCCCTTCTATCCCAAGCCGGGGATCTTGTGGGAGATCGCGGAGCGGGAGGGAATCTCCATTTTCGGGACCAGCGCGAAATATCTCGCCGCCCTGGAGAAGGAGGGGGTAAAACCCGGGAAAGAGTATAAACTGGATCGCCTGAAAGCGGTTTTGTCCACGGGTTCGCCCCTGTCTATCGAGAGTTTCGAGTATGTCTATCGGGATATCAAGGAAGATCTCCAGCTCTCCTCCATCTCGGGCGGGACGGATTTGAACGGCTGCTTTGCGCTGGGTAATCCCATCGGCCCGGTTTATGCGGGGGAACTCCAATGCCGGGGGCTGGGGATGGCCGTGCAGGTGTTCGATGAGATGGGGCATCCCATCTACGACAAGAAGGGGGAACTCGTTTGTACGAGGCCCTTCCCCTCCATGCCGCTGTATTTCTGGAACGACCCGAATGGGGAGAAGTATCACAACGCCTATTTTACCGTCTATCCTAATATCTGGCATCACGGGGACTACGCGGAGATAAAGAGCGATACCGGCGGGATGATCATCTACGGACGTTCGGACGCCACGTTGAACCCCGGCGGGGTGCGGATCGGGACCGCGGAGATCTACCGGCAGGTGGAGACCATCGACGAGATCCTCGACAGCCTCGTGGTGGGGCAGAACTGGGACAACGATGTGCGCGTGATTCTGTTCGTCAAACTTCGTGAGGGTGTAGAGCTGACCGAGGAGTTGAAGAAGAAAATCAAGAAGACGATCCGGGAGAACGCCACGCCGCGTCACGTGCCGGCCAAGATCATCGCCGTGGACGATATCCCCTACACCATCAGCGGGAAGAAGGTGGAGCTGGCGGTGAAGAAGGTAATCCACGGGGAACCGGTGGTGAATCGGGACGCCTTGGCAAATCCGGAATCGCTGGATCTTTACAAGGACCTCAAGGAGCTTCAGGAATAGAGACTACCACGGCACCGCCGCAATCAAGCGCCCCTTTGACCGTTTCGAAAAGGGGCGCTTTTTTCGTGTTGGAGAGATGGAATAGGTGGGAAGGACACCCGCAATCGGTGCTTCCGAATCCGGCGACGGCGGTGATTCCCGGCGTTCGGGAGAGAAAGCGTGCGATTTCACACTCCTGGCGCTTTGATGAGGGGAAGAGCCAGAGTTCTCTCAGGCGGAACAGGGGGACGAGGGTGTCGATATGCCAGTGCGGCTTCCGGATGGGTTTGAGATAGCGCTGAACCCTCTTTGAGAGCCCTCCCATGGCGGAGCCCACGTAGGCGTACGTGCCGACTGGGAATTCAAGGGAACCCAGCCGTCCGACGGTCAATGTTTGTCGGGAGGGGTTTTCCAGGATCAGGACGTAACTTCCGGGATGCTGGGGGATTTTTGCGTGGACCAGATCCGTTTCTTCAGCTCTTTTTGAAGATGTTGAAGATGGACCAGCCGGGTTTCTTGATGTCCTTTCCCGCCACCAGAACGGTGGATCCCGCCGGTTTGTTGTCGATGAAGAAAGAGGCCTCCGCCACCTTTTCGTTGACCTTGAAGGGTGGTTTGTCTTTGAGGATCTTGACCTTTTTCTTGATTTTCTTGCCGATTTCAACAACAACGTCGATGGTTTTGGATGCCACCAAGGGAAGCTTGACAACCTTGTCAGACCCGATTTTTACATCCATGTTTTCCAGGGGCTTTCCCGCCTCGGCAAGCCTGATTCTCCGAAAATTCCGGAAGGAATACTCCAGGAGTTCCGTGACTTTCTTGTTTCTGAGCTTTGCCGTGGAGGCCCCGAAGAGGCTTACGATGAAGCGCTGGTCTCCCCGCTTGGCGGTCGCCACGAGGTTGTATCCGGCACGGTGGTAGTATCCGGTTTTCAAGCCATCCATCCCGGGGAAGTGTTTCAGAAGATGGTTGTGGCTGCGCATGATGAAAGTGTTGTTCCTAAATCCCCTAACCTTGACAGCCGTGTATTTGAGAACCTCCGGGTGTTTCAAGAGAAGGTAGCGGGCGAGAATGGCCATGTCCCGCGGAGTGGTTACGTCGTGCACGCTGGGTTTGATATAGAGCCCGCTGACGCTGACGAAGTGGGTGTTTTTCATGCCCAGCGCCTTGGCCTTCTTGTTCATCAGTTCCACAAAGGCGTCCGTGGAGCCGGCAAGATGTTCCGCCACGGCCACGCAGGCGTCGTTGGCGGACTGGATGAGGATGGCGTAAATGAGTTCTTCCAGGGGGAATTGCTCTCCCTGCTTCAAGAAGACCTGGCTTCCTCCCATCTTCGCCGCCTTGCGGGACGTCGTGACGATTTCACTGAGTTTTGCCTTGCCCTGCTCGATGAAATCGAAGATGATGGCGACGAGCATCAACTTGGAAACGGAGGCGGGTTCCACCTTGATGTCGGGATGGTCCGCCTTGATGATGGTGCCCGTGATGGCTTCCATAACCACGTAGCCTTTATAGGGGATGAGTTGTCGTTTGTGTTTATTCTTTTTATGTCGTTTGGCCAATGCAGGGGAGGTGATTGCGACGATGAAAACCGAAAGCGCGAGAAACCAGAGAATCAAGGTTGACGTGGCTAAGGGCCTAAATTTCTTCATAAATACCCTCTGTCCTTTCATTTTCTAATAGGATTAGCAATCCTTTACCCGGAAAGATTCTCTTCCGGTCGAAGAAAACCCGCGGAACCATTATCACCTATCAAACTTTGAATTTTGAGTCAAGGAAAAGGTTTTGAGAAGGGTATTTTCTTGACAATAATTTTGTGAAAGGGTAAGTTTTCGAAGGTGAGAGTGCTTTTTGAAGAATTAGGAAAAAAGAAAAGTGTATCTTAAAGTCCTCTACGATGAACAGTGGATAAGCGATCGCTGTGAGGCGTTGAAATCTCACCTTTCAGTTCGCTGTTTTTCCTTTGGTAACATATTGTGATATTGAGTTGAGAAAAGAAAGGAGTCATTGTATTCGTTTTAGGTTAATCGGGAAGATAATGAAGTTATTTTACAGGGCTTTTTGAAGGGTGGCCGGATTTGATATTTGTTGAAGAGAGCTTGTGTAGGCATAGGGTCGTCAATGAAAAATCTTCTTAATCGTTTAGGGTTGGGAGTCATTCACGTTGTCTCTGAGATGGGACGGATGATGCTCCTTTTTATCGAAAGCCTCCTTTGGGTTGTAAGACCGCCCTATCGCCCCTTCCTGATCGTCAAACAGATGGAATTCGTGGGGGTCAAGTCGACCCTCGTGGTGATTATCACCGGCCTTTTCACGGGCGGTGTCCTGGCGCTGCAGACCTATTACGGGTTCAAGATGTTCAGCGCGGAGAGCCTGGTTGGGGCGACCGTGGGACTGAGTATGACCCGTGAACTGGGACCCGTGTTGACGGGACTGATGGTCACGGGAAGGGCTGGCTCGGCCATGGCCGCTGAAATCGGCACGATGCGCGTGACGGAGCAGATCGATGCCTTATCGGTTCTCGCGGTGAATCCCGTGGAATACCTGATCGTCCCCCGGGTCGTGGCGGGTGTGATCATGCTTCCCATTCTCACGGCCATCTCGGATTTCCTCGGGATCATCGGGGGATATTTCGTCGGGGTCAATCTCCTGGGGATCAGCTCGGGGGCCTATATCAACAAGCTGATTCAGTACGTGGACTTGAGTGATCTCTACAACGGTCTCATCAAGGCGGCCTGTTTCGGGCTCATCCTCGCCTTTGTGGGATGTTATAAAGGCTATACCACGACCGGCGGTGCGGAAGGCGTGGGACGGGCAACCACCCAGGCGGTGGTGATGGCCTCGGCCATGATCCTCATCGCGGATTATTTCCTCACGGCGTTGATGTTTTAGGAGTTGGGATTGATTCGTCTCGTAAATCTGGAAAAATCATTCGGGGAGCAAAAGGTTCTCGATAAGCTGAATCTCTCCATTGATGAGGGAAAGATCACGGTTATCATCGGCCGTAGCGGTGAGGGGAAAAGCGTTCTTTTGAAGCATATCATTGGCTTGCTCCGGCCCGACGAAGGGGAGATCTGGGTGGACGACAAGGATATTACCAAACTGAAACCCAGGGCCCTAAACGAGGTCCGTAAGAAATTTGGCATGCTTTTTCAGGAAGCCGCCCTGTTCGATTCCATGACGGTGGGAGAGAACGTGGCGTTCCCCCTTCATGAGCATACGAACAAAAAAGAAAAGGAAATACGGGACCTCGTGGCCACCCTTTTAAAAGAAGTGGGCCTCAAGGGAACAGAAGACAAAATGCCGTCGCAGCTTTCGGGGGGAATGAGAAAACGCGTGGGACTCGCGAGGGCCTTGGCTCTGAACCCGGAGATCGTTCTGTTCGACGAGCCGACCACAGGTCTTGACCCCATCATGACGGAGGCCATCGCCGACTTGATTTTGGAAACCCGGGAGAAATTCGGGATTACAGCGGTGGTCATCAGCCATGATCTTCCCCTCACGTTCAAGATAGCCGATGAGATTGCCATGCTGTATGAGGGGAGGATTATCGAGAAGTCGCCCCCGGTGGAATTCGTCAAATCGAAAACCGAAGTCATTCAGAAGTTTTTAAATGCTCAAAAACTCTCCATACCAACTGGGAATGGGAGGAATGAAAAATGAAAACAGAGAAGATCGCGTTGGAAGCCAAGGTCGGCCTTTTTGTCTTGATAGGGCTGATTATCCTCTTTTACATGTCTTTTCGAATCGGTGAGATGGGGACGAAGCTGAAGGGTGGCTATCAGGTATCGACCGTGTTCGATTCCGCGACAGGGCTGTCCACGGGCGCCGATGTGGATATCGCGGGTGTTCAGGTGGGGAAGGTGGCTTCCATCGAACTCCAGGGTGACAAGGCCAAGGTCGTCATGTCCATCAAGAAAGAGGTAAAACTTGGAAAGGACGCCGAGGCCATGATACGAACCCACGGACTCATGGGAGACAAGTTTGTCTCCATCAGGCCCGGTGATATAAGCAAGGGAACGATTCCTCCCGGCGGAGAAATCACCAAGACCGTCCCGCCCGTCGATATCGACCAGCTTTTGAGTAACTTGGGAGATGTGGCCAAGGACTTGAAGTCGGTGATGGGAACGTTCCAGCGGGTTCTTGGAGGTGAGAAGGGCGAGAAATCGGTCCAGAATATCATTACCAACTTCGAGGAGTTCAGCGCCAACATCAATAAGCTGGTGAAGGACAACAGCGAGAGGATTACCACGATCGTTAAAAACTTCGAGACCTTTTCCGGGGAACTTTCCAAGATTGACAAAAAGGCGAACGCGCTTCTGGACAATCTGGTAACCGTTTCCCAGAATCTGAAAGAAGGGAAGGGAACGATCGGAAAACTCCTCGTGAGCGACGAACTGTATGATAAGCTGAAAGAAGCGGTGGAGGGTTTCCACCAGATGTCCGTGAAGCTTAATACTAATAAAGGGACCCTTGGAAAGCTCATCAACGACCCCACGCTGTATGATGACGCCAAGAAGGCCCTCACCAACCTGAAAGAGATTACGGCGAAGATCAATTCAGGAAAGGGAACCCTCGGAAAGCTCGTGAACGACGAGACGCTCTATGCCGAGGCGGAGAAGACCTTGAGAAAGGTTCAGATCGGGATGGAGGGGCTGGACGAACAGACACCGATCATGGTCTTGTCCTCTATTTTCAGCCTGTTTTTCTAAGCGATGGATTGTGAATGGTGGGGGGCAGGTGGCAAACGGAACGACCTACAATGTGGTTCGATCGACCTGTCGTGAAGATGATGGTAACCCATGCCTTTGTAAAGAGAAATCGATGGCTTTTCCCTTATATTTTCTTCCTGCTCTTTACGTGTCTCTTCCCGGTTAGCCTCCTCGCCGGTGAGCCGGAATCTAAACCCCTTATAAAGAAGTACGGGTTCAGTCCCCTTTTCAGCGTCCTGAAGGTCGAATCCCCCGCCTACCACGAATTCATGGCGGTGGGGCCCTTTTTCTTTTGCGAGGAATCGGAGAAGGAAGAGGTTTTCGGTCTCCGGCCCCTATTTTCGAAAAAGGTCGAGAAGGACAAGGGGAACGTCCGCTGGGACGTTCTGTATCCCCTGTCCAGGTTTCAAAGCGGGGAGAAGGACCAGAACTATTTTGTTTTGCTCTATCGTTCCGATACCTATAAGAAAAGCGAGGAAGAGAGGTTTTATTTTTTCCCGTTTTTCTGGGGAAAGACCAAGACGGGAAAGACATACGGCGGATTCTTCCCCTTCTACGGACACCTTGTCGACCGGTTTGAGAGGAAAGATATCCGGTTTTTCCTGTGGCCCCTCTACGCGCGTTCCGAGAGGGACGGCGTGACGAAGACGAGCTATCTCTGGCCCTTCTTTACCAGCTATTCCGGTGAAAAGGGGGAAGGATTCCGGTTCTGGCCTTTTTACGGCCACGAGGTGAAGCGGGGATACTACGAAAAGGGTTTCATCCTGTGGCCCTTCTTCTTCAAAACGACGAAGGATCTCGATAAGAAGAAACCTATCCGTACCGAGGCCTTTTTCCCCTTCTATATGAAACGGGAGCGTCTCCCCAATTACCGTGAAACCGATTTCCTGTGGCCTATCTTCCGTTACGTGGAAGACGATGAATACAGCCGCGTGCGCTACGAGGCGTGGCCCATCTTCGCGAAGTCCCATAGCGATTATGAGGAGTGGTTTCGTTTTTTCCCGTTTTATGTGCACAAAACGACGCCGAATTATGAGAAGTGGACGGTGTTGTGGCCTTTTCTTCGGAGAAAACACTATTGGGAGGGAGACACAGAGGTTGACTATAACGAGTTTCTCGCCTTCAGCCGATTCCGGCACGAGCGTGAGCCGGGTGGGGAGTGGCGGATCCAGCGGCAGAACCTCTGGCCCCTGTTTTGTGACGCCCATCTGCGGGACGGGCGTTCCTGGGCGGCGCCGGATCCCATCCCTCTCGTTTACGAAGGATATCGGAGGAACTGGCGTCCCATCTGGACCGTTTACGGGGGATACGATAAGGGAGGAATCCGGAGATCCCAGTTTCTGTGGGGGCTCTATGACCACGTTCAGGTAGGGAATGCCTCTCTCACCGATATTGCAGGGCTGGTTCAGTGGGAGAATGAGGGGGAGGAAATTGCCCGGTTTTCTCTCTTGCAAGGGCTTTTAAAATATGAGAATATTCGCGGAAATGCCAGCCTGGGATTTTTTTTCCTGCCATGGCGGTTGAGGTGGCACGCGACAGGTGGCGTAGAATGGTCGGAGGAGGACACATGGAACCTGAGATGAGGCGGATTTTTATTAAGGGAACAGGATCCTATCTTCCTGAGGAAGTTATTACGAATCAAGATGTGGCGAGGATGATCCAGACGGACAGCGAGTGGATCAAGACGCGAACAGGGATCGAAGAACGGAGGAAGGCCTTGCCCGAACAGGCGGCTTCGGACCTCGCCCTGGAGGCCTCGAAGAGGGCTATGGAGGAGGCCGGTGTCTCGGCGGAGGACCTGGATCTCATCGTGATGGCGACGATCACCCCTGACACGCACTGCCCTTCCGGAGCCAACTGGCTCGAGGCGAAGTTAGGGGCCGACCGGGCGGTTTCCTTCGATATTACCGCCGCGTGTTCCGGGTTTGTTTTTGCCCTGGCCGTTGCTGAAAAATTCATGAAGGTGGACGATGTCGAAACAACGCTGGTAACGGCGTCGGAGGTGATGACCCGGGTGCAGGATTGGACGGATCGAACCAATTGCATCCTCTGGGGAGACGGGGCGGGAGCGGTGATCCTTTCCACGAAGCCGGAGGGACACGAACTGGTCTCGATTCATCTCCACACCGATGGAGAAGGGGGGAAAACCCTGCTCATGCCGGGGGGTGGGTCGGCCACGACACCCATTACCCACGAATCGGTGGACGCGAAAAAACACACCTTGAAGATGATCAAGGCGAACGAATCCTTTCGTGTGGCCGTCACGCGGTTTGCCGAGTCCTGTCGCGAGGCCGTTGAAAATCAAGGGATCTCTCTGGATGACGTCAAAATGATTATCCCGCACCAGGCGAACCTCCGGATCATCCAGGCCTTCGCGAAGAAGTTGGGATTTCCCATGGAGAAGGTCTTTGTCAATATCGAGAAATACGGGAACATCTCCTCGGCGACCGTTCCCATCGCCCTGGATGAAGCGGCACGCTCGGGAAGACTTGAGCCGGGGGACTGGGTTATTCTCGTCGCCTTTGGCGGCGGTCTCACCTGGGGGAGCGCCCTTGTCCGATGGTGAACTAAGCCTGCGGAATGTATACAGATTTTTTCCATTTTCGCGAAGAACCCTTTCAGGTCACACCAAACCCCAAATTTCTCTTTCTCAGCAATGTCCATAAAGAGGCGATCCAGAAGCTCGTAGACGGCATACGACGGCGCAAGGGATTCATCGAGCTTGTGGGCATGGCCGGCACGGGCAAGACCCTCCTGTGCAAGGAACTGATCCAGATACTCTCCGGCGAGATGGACATCGCTTACATCTTTTACCCGGTCCTGGATGAACGGGCCCTCTATTTTACTATCCTGAAGCAGTGGGGTGTTCCTGTGTCTGAGGAGACATCGGTGCCTGCCCTGCTCGAAAAGATCTCCGGCTTTCTGAGGGAACGTTTCGAGCGGGGGCGGAATGCCCTGATC